>CADBOV010000169.1 GCA_902796385.1 uncultured Lachnospiraceae bacterium | reverse complement strand
CTGGAAGAGAAGCTTCGTATTCAGGATCATGTCATTCGTTTTCTTGTTGTGAAACCGGACGCTGAATAGAACGGAGGTTTCGATATGAACAAGGTTATGTTGATGGGTCGTCTGACAAGGGACCCGGAGGTTCGTTATACACAGTCCAGAAATGGAGACCAGATGGCAGTTGCACGTTTTTCGATCGCAGTAGACCGGAGATTTGCAAGAAACGGCCAGGATGGAAATGATACAACAGCAGATTTCTTTAACTGCACTTCCTTCGGAAGACAGGGCGAATTCGTTGAGAAGTATCTGAGACAGGGTACAAAGGTTGTTGTAGTCGGACGGATCGAAAATGATAACTATACGAATAAGAATGGTGAGAAGGTGTACTCAGTACGCATCATCGCCGAGGAGATCGAGTTTGCAGAATCAAAGGCTGCATCTCAGCAGAATCAGGGAGGCTATCAGCCGCAGGGTGCGGCTCCGGCTCCGCAGAATGCCAGCTCCGATGACTTTATGAGCATCCCGGAAGGCATTGAAAATGATCTGCCGTTTAAGTAAAAGAGGAGGAAAGATATGCCTTACAATAAGACAGAGCAGAAGGAAGCTGCTCCCATGAGAAGAAGACCGATGCGCAGACGTAAAAAAGTTTGTGTTTTCTGTGCTGATAAGAATCAGGTAATCGATTATAAGGATGTAAATCTTATGCGGAAATACATTTCCGAGCGTGGAAAGATTCTTCCGAGAAGAATCACCGGAAACTGTGCTAAGCATCAGAGAGCGCTGACTGTTGCAGTAAAGCGTGCGCGTCAGATCGCTCTGATTCCTTATGTAGTTGAGTAAGCATCTTAAAGTCCCGGACAGTTTATGCTGTCCGGGGCTTCTTACTTGTGCTGAAGAAATCTGTGCGGAAAAGGCACGCTATACTGCCGGATCGTAATTAAGGAGATTGGTCAATGAGACGGAGTCCTTGGAAAAAAAGAATATTCTACGGGATATGGATCGTGATGATCCTTCTTCTTGTATGCATTACGGTATTCTCGATCGTGGCGGCACTTCGGCCAAGTGAGATGGAAACAAAGTTTTCCGGTGAAACGGTTGCCCGGGACGAGATGGCGACAGAGGAAGGGAAGACGGAAGGAAAGTCTTCGGACGTCCGGACAACGGAGGAGGTTGTAACAGAAGCATCCTCGACAGAGAAGCCTGCAACGGAAGAGTCCTCGACGGAAAAACCTGCAACGGAAGAGTCCTCGACGGAAGCACCCACGGAACAGGCAACTACCCTGGTGACACCGCAGAAAGCAAAGAATCTGGGATGGTTTTTCATGGCGGAGGTGGAGATCCCGGCAGACGGTGGAGATCCGGCCAAGGGACACTGGCTCCTGAAGGAGGGACAGAGCTATTATATCGGCGCGGACAGTCAGCCGGTAAAATCGAAGACCATATCCTGGCAGGCACATAATTACTATCTGGATGAAAAGGGATACCTGGTGGTTTCCGAAAAATGCATCATTAATGACTGCCTGTATGAAGCATCGGAGGAGGGAATCCTGACGCTTCAAAAGGGCTGGGTTCAGATTGACGAAAACAAATTCTACGGTACCTCTGAAGGAAAACTGGTCCGGAATAAGATCGTAAAGGATTCCGGGAAGGAATATTATCTGGATACAAAAGGAGTTCTGATCACGGATCAGACACTTTTTGTGGAAGATAAGATCTATACGGCAGACAAGGATGGTGTGGTAACACCTGCAAAGGGCTGGGTACAGATCGGGGAAGACTGGTATTACGCCGAGTCCGACGGAAAGATGGCGAAGGAGCAGCGGGTCAGCAAGGATAACCTCACTTGTTATCTGGATTCGGAAGGGAAGATCGTCACCTCGGATTTCTATACATATAACGGGGATCTTTATTTCGCCGAGGAAAATGGCGGACTCCGGAAGAAGGAAGGCTGGTTCCACTGGCAGAAACGCTGGTATTACTCGGATAATGAAGGTAAGTTTGTCCATGATGATTTCGTAACGGTGGAAAAAGAAAAGTACTATATGGACAGTACCGGAGCCAGGATCGTCGGAAAGCCCACCATTGATATGTATCTGAAATGTCCGAATATTTTCGAGTTCATGACCACCCATCATTCGGATTTACTATTTCAAAACCAACTATACAAGTCTCCGGTATCATTCCGGTCATCCGGAGGAACTGATCCGCCCCTACGGAGAGTACGGGGAGGAAAGTGCCATGAACTGTACCGGATTCATTTCCAGTCTGGTTTATTATTCCGGCGGGGATCTGGAACGGGTATCCGCCATGGGAAAATACGGCGGGTACGGAAACGGGGATAATTACCTGAATCTGGCAATCCGCGGCATCGTCCGGTATGAAGTGTTCGGTTCGGCCAGAGCCCTGCTGAACAGCGGCATAGCACGTAAAGGAGATATCATGTATCTGGCACCGGTCTGGAGATCGGGTCAGGATTGTCATATGGGAGTGTTCTGGGGCGGTACTCCTTCTGAGAATGCACTCTGGAGCCAGACACAGCGTACAAAATGTACCGTTACGGAGATTTATATGGTGGATCCGGTAAATCAGATCTACTATTTCCCCATTTCCAAAAACTGCGAGATTGAATACTATGAAGGGGATACCCCTTGATTTCTTGAAGAGTTTTTTGTCCTGTGTTAGAATAGGACCAATGAAATTTAAAAGACAGGAGTGACAAAAGTATGATCCATGCAAATGAAGATTATCTGAAACTGCCGGGAAGTTATCTTTTTTCTACCATTGCAAAGAAGGTAGCTGCGTTTTCCGAAGCAAATCCGGACAAGAAGATCATTCGTCTCGGAATCGGTGATGTAACACAGCCCCTTTGTCCGGCTGTGATCGAAGCAATCCACAAGGCAACGGACGAAATGGCAGATCCCGGCACGTTCCGTGGATATGCACCGGATCTGGGATATGATTTCTTAAGAAATACCATTGCAGAGCGTGTGTTCCGTCCGCTGGGAACCGATATCGCAGCAGACGAGATATTTGTCTCGGACGGTGCGAAGAGTGATTCTGCAAATATCCAGGAGATTTTTACAAAGGATACGAAGGTTGCGGTATGTGATCCCGTTTATCCGGTTTATGTGGATACAAATGTAATGGCAGGCCGGACAGGTACCTACGATGAAGCAACAGGTCTCTGGAGCAACGTGATCTACATGCCCTGTACGGAAGAAAACGGGTATACACCGGAG
>CADBOV010000168.1 GCA_902796385.1 uncultured Lachnospiraceae bacterium | reverse complement strand
TTCCTTTGCCAGAGCCTTTGCCAGCGTCGTTTTGCCACATCGACCGAGCGGCGAGATAACGGCGATACAGCCGGAAGGCTGTGAACTGACACCTCTTACGCTTTTCAGGACCGATCGTATCTCCTGACTGATCTCGCAGACGGACTGATACTTGAAAATACCTGTCCCCGAGGGTTCTTCCGAAAGCATACATACGGGAATACCATACTGGATTTCAGCCTCCTCTTTCACCTTCTCCAGTATTCCGGGATCTGAAATCCCGTTATACTCTCCCTGTTCTAAAAGGATAAGATCCGTCTTTCTGGCAGGAATTCCTGTGAGGATCAGATTCGGACGACTGTAAAACGCCGCCTCTATCTCTCCGTTGGACACCCTGCTGAGTGCCATCATCAGATTCGCACCATATTCCGGATCCGGACTGCAGATACCAATCCGGTATTTCTTCATGCCGCTCACCTCCCCCGGTGACAAAAATGTAGCACTTGGTCCGCCCGATGTAAACCTCTATTTATATAGAGTTTGTTGCGCTTATTTCCGTTGTTTTTCCTCTCTGTTTTTGTATATTTATATATGCCCGCCCAGTCGTTTCAACCAGTAGTTTTCTCTCAGTCAAAAAAAGAGCAACCGGATATTTCCTCCGGTTCCTCTTCTTTCCACAGCATTCCACATTTCATCCACAGGAACAAACCCCATGATGTGGATTCAGTTTTCGTTTTTCTTAACATAAAACAAAGGGACGTACAAACGCCCCTTTCATTTTTGTGAAATATGCAGGCAATAACCCCTTGCACGGATCAATGTCTTCTGCGACACATTTCACGTTCGATCTCTTTATATTGCCGGATTTTCTGCCGTTCCGTTTATTTGCTCTTCAAACGGCGGATCGTCTCAATGATATCCACGTCCTCAGCCGTAAGCCGCATATTTGTAACCGAACTCTCCCCTTCCACGGAAGTCAATTTCAGCTCAAGAACAGCACCCTCCTTCATTTTCGGGTAGTTTTCCTTTAAAAAGGCAATCACGCGCGGGTGCTGGTTCTCAAACCTGTCTATTTTCTTCCCGAACTGCATCACTTCGACTAAACTCATCTTTTTTCCTCCTTATATTATACTGATTTTTTTTCTTTACGCGCGCCGGTTCCGCATCCTCCTGTCCGGACCGATTTCGCATCCTCCTGTCCGAGCAGGTTCTGCATCAATACTCCCGGAATCGTACGAATGAAAATGTAAAGCCGGGGATTGTTGTTCCGTCCGGGCGAAGCGTCGGCTTCGTCACCCTTTTATATGTCGGTGCCATCACGGTGATTCCTTCCTTCTTCAGAAGTTCCACCACACGATAGACCAGGGTAAAGTCTCCCTGACAAAGCACACCGTTTTTCGTTTCTCCCGACAGTTCCTCTCCGGTTTCATTTTCCGACCTGTCTGCTCCTGCATTTCCAAGCTTCCCGGAAATCCGTCGGACGACAAGAAATGCGATCCGGTCAACCTCAGCCTCATCCGCCTCCGGGGACACACCGGGAAGCATCATATCAACAATCTCTCCGAAATCCCGCGCAGCTGACAGCTGTTCTTCGCTCCATAAGGAATGTTCCTTGCTCGTTGCGTTGATCAGCATCCTCAAATCCTCCTTTAAATGTGGTCCGAAATGTTTCGGAAACTGTCTCTATCATACAATGAAACCTCTCCTTGTGCAAAGAAGAACTTTATGCTATTATATGTCCCGATACTTAAATGAACTTTGGTAAAGGAGCAATTATGGAAAAGTTCAAGCAATTTCTTAAACGAAAAGACATCGAGTTTTCACTGAAGCGTTACGGAATTGATGCAATGAGTGCCATGGCCCAGGGTCTTTTTTGTACCCTCCTCATCGGAACAATCCTGGACACGATCGGTACACAGTTCGAAATCGGTTTCCTGACCGCCACCATCGGAAAAACAGGATGCACCATAGGGCAGCTGGCCAAAGCAATGAGTGGTCCTGCCATGGCGATCGCCATTGGTCATTCCCTGAAATGTCCGCCTCTGGTTCTTTTCTCGCTGGCAACCGTTGGTCATTCGGCAAATACACTGGGTGAGGCCGGCGGCCCCCTTGCCGTTCTTTTGATCGCAATCATTGCGGCTGAATTCGGAAAAGCCGTTTCCAAGGAAACAAAGGTCGATATCCTCGTAACCCCGCTGGTTACCATCGGCATCGGCGTATTTATATCATGGCTGATCGCAAAGCCCATCGGCGACGGTGCATTGTGGATCGGCGACCGTATCAAGGACGCAACTGAACTTCAGCCCTTCTTCATGGGCATCATCGTGTCCGTAGGAATCGGTGTCATCCTGACACTCCCCATTTCCTCTGCCGCGGTCTGTGCATCTCTCGTACTTGTCGGACGTGCGGGCGGCGCTGCAGTTGCAGGATGTTGTGCACAGATGATCGGATTTGCGGTGATCTCCTTCCGTGAGAACCGCTGGGGTGGTCTGATTTCCCAGGGAATCGGAACCTCCATGCTCCAGATGGGTAATATCGTGAAGAATCCCCGGATCTGGATCGCACCGACACTGGCTTCCGCCATTACAGGTCCCATCGCAACCTGCATTTTCCATCTGGAAATGAATGGAGCACCCATTTCCTCCGGTATGGGAACCTGCGGATTAGTAGGACAGATCGGCGTATATACCGGCTGGGCAAATGATGTTGCCGCCGGTGCTAAGGATGCCATTACCGCATTTGACTGGATCGGACTGATCCTCATCAGCTTCATTCTCCCGGCCATCCTCGCCTTCATCATCAACGAAGGCCTTCGTAAGATCGGCTGGGTAAAAGACGGCGACATGAAACTGGCCGAATAAAGATTCCTATTCACACCCACCCATCCGTCAGCACGGTTGCATGCTTGCATGCGTAACCGCGCTGACGGGTGGGTGGACTGCGAAGCAGGAATCGAAACGTCCGCAGCGACATCGAGTGCCGCAGGCACGCCAGACGCACGCAGTGCGGATGCGTCGCTGCCGGCGGGGCGATTCGTGTGAATATGGATTGCGACGACCTGCGAAGCAGGAATCGAAACGTCCGCAGCGACATCGAGTGCCGC
>CADBOV010000167.1 GCA_902796385.1 uncultured Lachnospiraceae bacterium | reverse complement strand
CGCCATCCTATCACTTCACTATGATCTTAATGATGATGGTCTTTAATGTGGATGCTTTATAATTCGCATTTCCGGCCGCTTTCACGGTGATCTTCAGGCTGTAGGTTCCCTTCTTCAACCCTTTCTTTATCGTAAGCTTTCCTGTTGTTGCATTCAGGCTGAAGTAGCTTTGATACTTACTTGCTTTAACCAGCTTATAAGCCATGGTCCCCTTTCCTGACTTCTTTATGTTGATGATCTTGGAAGGTGCCAGTGTCAGGCTCTTACTCTTCAGGGTCGTAAAGCTTACCGTAGTCGTTTTCGTAGCAACACTCAGCGGATTATTTGCCTTTGTGATCGTGAACGTCTTCGTCAGGCTTCCGGAATAGTTCCCCTTCAGTTTCACTGAAACACTGTACTTTCCTACCAGCCTTCTTCCCGCCTGATATGTAACGGTATAATCCGTAGTCTTCTTCAGCACGGTGGTTCCGTCTTTGACCGTAACGGCCGGCGTGCGCGTTGTTCCGTTGAATACATAGGTGGTCGGAGTAAGCGTCACTGCCGGTTTCAGGGCCTTTGCCTTGATCGTATAGTTTGCCTTCGTGACTCCGGTGTAGTTTCCGATTCCGGTCAGCGTCACAGTATAGGTCCCCGCATTCTTTGAAGAAACGTTGGACCAGGACGCCATGTAATCCGTCCCCTCTGTCAGGGTAAGTCCGCCGATCGTAACGATCGTCGGTTTCTGAACCTTATTGTTAAATGTAAATGTACGGGCGGACAGAACCACATCTGCCCCCTGAATACTGATCGGATCCGGCTTCACCTTGATCTCGAAGGAACCGGATGCGGAACCGGTATAACTACCCTTTCCTTTTATGATCACGTTATAGATTCCCGGGTTAATACAGTCAGTGACCGCAGTCCCGGATGCCGCATATGAAACTTCATAATCCGTGCCCTTTACCAGCGTCTGGTTTTCCAGTTTCACCGTAACCATCGGAACCTTTGCTGTTCCGTCATAATAGAATTCAGCCGGATCAACGGTAACTTCGGCACCGGAAAGGTCCGTTCTTGTGTCAACGATGGTAAACTCTGCCTCCGCCTGTCCGACATTGGGACCGGCACCCTTAACGCAGACCGTATAGGTTCCCGGCTCAATGCACTTCTCCACCGTCTTTCCTCCGCTGAGATAAGACACGGAATAATCTGTAGCAGCAATCTCCTGCCCGTCCATCTTTACCTTTACGGAAGGCGTCTTCGCCGTGCCATCGTAGTCATAGGATGTCGGATCAACGGAGACGGTTGCTTCCGAAAGATCCAGCGGGTATTTCACGGTAGACAGCGCATATCCGTAGACCGGAACGGTCTTACTGAGTTTAACGGTTCCGTCCTTGTCTTTAAACTCATATTTGATTCCGGAATCCCATTTTGCAGGTACCCAGCTGAAATAAAATGCCTGAATCTGCTCGTCCGTATAATTCCTGGCTTTCAGATCCTGTTCATCCAGATTTGCAACACTCGTTTCAATTCCGGTTCTATCCGTCTGCATACTTGAAACAGCCTGGCCGGACATTTGCTCAAGACTGAAATAGGCACCCGCCTTGGCGAACTCTGAGCCTCCCTTGAAATCGAAATCAAATGTCACACCGTTCTGCCGTTCGGATCCGGTTGTAACACTTTCCCCATGAATGAACTCGGTAGAATCCTCACCACCGTTATAACTGAGTTCATGCTCATGATCATCAATGATCGAATATCCCGCCGGTGCGTCACCACCCTGATAATACTTTCCGGGATATCCTTCATTTCCAAGATAAAGTCCATCACCGATCTTGTTTAGCTTTGTAAAAGGATCCGTGATTCCCTGTTCTTTAAATCGTCTCTCTCCTTCGGTATTATACTCGTCGACGAATTCATTGTATTGTTTAATGGAAAGTTGACCGTATTTTCCTGATGTCGCATAGGAAATGGCCACGGCGTCGCTTTCCCACGTTCCCGTATCCGGCTTCCATACATCATAATTATAATATACAACCGGAGTACGATAAATGACCACGCTGTCATGGTCCGCTGAAAATTTGAGCGAAACAGAATTTTCAAATGCATGCTCCGACCAGGTTCTGGTCTCCGCCTGATAACCGAGCCTAAAGGAGGTATCGATCACCGGCGTCGTTACTTCGGCTGTAATACCGATCCCCACACTTTGGGTTTTTGAAGTTTCATCCGAATACTCATATGCATTTTCAAATGAATATATCGTATGTCCGGAAGGCTGTCCGATTGCCTTAAAATACGGAGACGCCTGAAGAACCGCCAGGATCTGCGGATCGGAATATGTAATACCCTTACCGCTGTAGCGGACCATAAGACCGTCATCCACATAATCAACCGGACAAAGGACACAGTTCACTTTCGGAAAATTGTCATTCACAAGGTCAAACTGCACATAATTCAGGAATTTATCTTCTGAAGCATACGGATTTTTAAAGGTATATAACTGATCCAGTGACGATCCGAAATGCCCGTTTACCCGGGATGTCTGACCGTCCACACTGGGGCCGGTTATTCCCGCACGATAAAAATAGGAATACGGCGAGCCAATGAAGGTTCCTTCATCACGGATGACCGCAACCAGCGTAAAAGCGAGGGATTCATAGTTTCCGCCGACCTTGGTCAGACTCTGCACCGACATACAGTCAATGTAAACATCAACCAGTTCCCTGTCATTCGTATTATCCACAAAGTCTCTTAATTCATATGTATGATCAAGACAGGGAACCGTGTATTCACTCTTCTTTGACTTGTCTGAAATATCCCAGAAGGTTCCTCCGATAAAAATCCTGTCGGGGGCTGCGGTTCCGTCAACACTCACTGCCGCAACCGGAAGTTTTGAAATGGTAGTTCCGTCCTGAGGCTCCTTGATATCACCCTTTTTAAACGCAGCAGGAAGAACATATGTATCCCCGTCTGCCAGAACCAGTTTCGGTTCCTGACTGAAATCATAAGCCATGAGAGCGGCTACATCTCCGTTACGTTCAACATTTGAAAGGGTTCCGCCGTTTTTCATACGGAAGATCCTTTCCTTATATCCGCAGACAACGATCCGGTTTCCGTTATCCAGATCTGTCTTTGCCACAACAGCTGTGGGTGCCAGGGCACTGAGACGCTCCGTGCACTCCGGTATTTCAGTTGAATCCCCCGGCTCGGTGCCGGCATAAATCACCTGATTGTCCCCATCACCGAGAAGCATATCTCCTGACTTACCCTCAGCTCCCGTGCTTACACCGAGTGCCGGCATCGCGATCTCATCTCCGTATTTGGTTATCTTCCCATCATTCAGGATCTGTGTATAGGAAAGAACAACCAGATCATCGATCTTATCTCCGTTTACATCTCCGGTGGTAAGCGAACCGCCGAGTTTATCATGCCCGTCGACGGATTGGTCTGCAAGGAATTCCTGAAGATTTGCAACGTATTCCGGATGAAGCAGACTATTGGAGCTGCTTCCCGTGCTAAGCACCGGCGCTGCGGTTCCATCTCCCTGCACCTTGATCTCAAAAAGCTCCGGTCCGGCAGAGCATGCCGCATAAGCCACGATCGAGTCCACGTGATCATTATCATAATCTCCCGCTGTCAGGGACATGAAATTTCTCACCTGATACATCAGGGTTTCATCGTCCGAACCGATGTCGCCACGGATATGGCTCATCTGGCCGACCGTCACAACATTACTGTATTTTTTGGATTTCGTATCATAAACCCAGACATCCACATCCATGTTATCTTCGTTCTTTTTTGCGCCCATGAATGCCAGGCATGTGTTACGAGGCGTCACCTTTCCATTCTCATCCAGATTGTATCCCAGATCAAGCGGAACCGCCGAAACAAACCAGTGAGCACCGATCTGTCCGTCTGTATAGGTCGAATCGGAAAACTCAAGTGTTTCCGTCTGCTTCCAGTTTTCGGAATTCAGGAAGTCACCTGCATCATCCTTCTGATACAGTTCATTGATATACGCCTGTGGTTCCTGCTGATTCGGATCCGTGATATAGGTATAAAGCTCCGCATCCTCATAAAGACGGAAGGGAACTCCTTCTTTATATCCGTAAGGATTGGAATCATCCTGTTCCTTGTACCATTCCGGCGTTGTAGGATTCATCATTTCCTTTTCTGTTTCTTCCGGTGTCAGCGGCTGGACATCAGCAAAAACCACCGACGGTCCCGGCGGCAGCATCGGCGCAGCCATTCCAAGCGACAGAAGAAGTGCCAACAATTTCTTTTGAACTCTCATGAAATTTCCCCCTTTTTAAACAAAAACCATCAAAGGACATACATTCCCACCTGAATATAACTTAGATTAATTCTATATCAGGAGAATTAGAAAAACAACAGATCTTTCACAAAAGTAAATGTTTTGTCATAAACATCCACGGTTATCGGCGTATCACGTGAATCATTTACAGTATGATCCGTTTTTCTATAGTATGCCGTAAAAAAAGGAGCTGTCCGTTCGACAACTCCTTGTAATATGACTGTATTATATCTTTGTTACTCTTCCCAGACCACACCGGATCCGTCATCCACATATCTTCCTTCTTTATAGAACTTGAATGCAGAATAAAGGTTGAAAACTCCGAGGATCATCAGCAAAATGCCGAATACGATGAACAACACCCTTGCTCCGTTCATCCATGCTTCCGGGATCAGGAATAACAAAAGTCCCACAACTGCGGAAACCAGATCCACAACCATGAAGAATTTGTATGAATCTGCTTTGTTCTTCATGGTACGGTCCGAAAGGATCCGGATCAATGAATTAAGAAGAACGCACAAACCGACTACTTTCAGGAAGAAGCCTGCAACCCACCGGGGATTGATCACACTGATCAGTCCGAAGATAAAAAGCGTCGACGCTATAAATACCGTAAGCGGCGAAAATCTGGACATCAGTGAAAATCCGAGAACCACTCCCGCGATCATCAGAAGCACACCCAGTATCGTAACAAGAACCGAGAGCACATCCCCTTTCAGCAGGATAAACAAAACTCCAAGAATCAGCATAACAAAAGGAATGGTCGTATTCTTTGTTTCGTATTTAACGAAATTGATAAAATTTCGTTCCGGCCGGATTCCCGATGTGTCATAATCCTTTTTTTCCAAATATTTACCCATATGAACCTCCAGCATTTTTTTTGCGGTCCATGACCGCAGCCCTGTTCAATCTGTTTGGTCACTCATCTGCGATGATTGCTTCAATCTCACCGACCGTGATCCCCTTTATCTTTGTTCCGTTTGCGGAAACAGGATTCCGGCTTGCCCGGGCCTCCGTATCCTCACCATCGCCCGTATCTTCATCACCGTCTTCACCGTCGCCGGTTTCTTCATCACCGGTTTCCTCATCGCCACCCTCATCATCCGGATCGGCTACGTCCTGCTCATCGCTGTCGTTTTCATCCTGTCCGTCTTCAGATCCGGAGTCTCCTTCTTCACCCTCCTGTTTCTCAGAACCATCCGGAAGCTTCATAACTCCGCCGGAGGAAAGCTGGTTCTTCAATGCATCCATCTGTGCATTCAGGGATTCGATCTTTTTCTCCAGAACGGCCTTTTCCTGATTCACCTTATCAACGGCCTTCTTACTTTCCGAAATCTCCAGCTGCATTCCCGATATCTCGGAATTTCTTGCAGACAGTTCCTTCAGATAGGAAGTTTCCTGGATATCCTTATCTGCTTCCAGCGTTTTCCGGATTCCCGGAATCAGCAGGAAATAGAACAGGAGAACACCGATCACGATACCGGCAAACATATATACATTCGAATATCTCGCCAGATTCGATTCCTTAAAGCGTTTCATGACCGTAACGCTTCGTCTCTTTCCGGGTGTTGTTACCGGCTCGATCTTCCGTGCCGGACGCTGCCCTTCCGTGGCTTCCATTCCGTAGTAATCATCGAAAATGTCATCCGCATCGTCCGCTGACTGTTCCACGAGACGTGCGATCTTATCTTCGCTCTCACCCATTTCCCGTAAATACCGCTCCGCGGTCACATTTGTACGGTCAATGGAAAGCACCCGTGTCAGGCACTTCTTTGCCATACCTCTCCGCCCCTGCTCTTCGTAGATCAGAGCCATCAGGAGATGTCCCTTTACGAAGTTCCGGTTCATGGAGAGCGCCTTCCGGAGTGCGATCCGGGCCAGGTCAAAGGAATGCTGCTTCGCATGCTCCAGCGCCTGATTAAACTCCCTGGCAACGGTAGACATCCGCTCCAGCTCCTTCGGATCACCTTTTAATTCCTTCAGGTAATGGGCTGCCGGATTCTGCTCCGTCTGATAATTCAGACTGATCACCCAGTGGCTTGCCGCGGGAACAACCTCCCCCATCTGATAGAGGACGAGTCCCATAAGATTCCGGCTGGAAATGTTCATCTTGTTATAACGGAGAGACATTTTCAGAGAATCCAGCGCACCGGAAAGATCACGCATCTTCACCCGGTCCAGGGCTATATTGTAATGATAATTGGATGTATTAAATGCCTTGCGTAAGAATTCCTGGTTCATCTTGCAGCCGGTACAATATCCGTTCTGACTGACAGGCTCTCCGCAATAAAGACATTTGTCTCGAATTGCCATTATCTTGTCACACCTCTTAAATCCTCTGTCATCTGCAGAACGATATCGGAAATGTCCTTCAGGTCACTCTGCAGTATGTCTTCCTCCGCCTGGGATACTTCCAGACTGGGGCTGAATTTCTTTATTTCTTCATCAAAATCAAGCATAATTTCCTCTTTTCATTTCACCCACCAGATACAGGGAACCGCTTACAACCGTAAGCACATCTTCCCTTCTCATACCGGGTTGTGCTTCCTTCATCGCCAGGATGAGGGACCCGGCAGAGGACACCCGTGTTCCGGAAGAAAAAATATCCTTTGCCAGCTTCTCAAGTTTTTCAAGGGATGCCGCCCGGTCTCCTTCATATCTCGTAAAGATCACGCGACTCCACGGTATCTTAGCCAAAGCCTGAAGCACTTCTTTGATATCCTTATCTCCGGAAGCTCCGAAGATCAGTTGCGTTTCCTTCCACGTACCCTGCTCCAGCAGGAGACTGATGCTTTTTACAAGCTGTTCCGCTGCGGACGGATTATGTGCCCCATCCACATAAAGACCGGGGCGAACCTCTTCCATTCGCCCTTCCCAGAAAAATCCAGCCAGACCTGCCCTGATCAGTTTCTGCAACTCTTCCTTTCCGTATTCCGGAAAAAGAAACGGTGCGGCGGTGATTGCAGTGACCGCATTTTCCACCTGATAAAGTGCCCTGGTCGGTAAAAGCACATGGTTATACATATCATAATCGTTCCGGAACGAAAAATCAATGCCTTGTGCATTTACTTTGATCCGAAGCCCGTTTTCATCCTCTGTCCGTGTATACTTCCCGCAATCGAGGACTGCCTTACACCCGAACCGCTTTGCCCGCTCTCTGATCACCGGGTCGGCTTTGGGTTCCTGCGTATGGAAGACCACCGGAGCATCTCCCGTGATGATCCCCGCTTTTTCACCGGCGATTTCCTCTATGGTACTGCCCAGGTATTCTTCATGGTCCATCCCGATCTCCGTGATCACGAAAAGATCCGCCGGGATACTGCTGGTGGCGTCCAGCCGGCCGCCAAGTCCGGTTTCCAGTACGGCATCCTGCACATTTTCCGTATGAAAATACAGAAGCGCAAGAATAAACAACACTTCAAAAAATGTCAGCTGGGGAAGCCCGTTTTCGTCCTGTGCTTTTTTTATGGCACGGTATCCTTCCGCAAATGCATCGTCCGGTATTTCCGCACCATTCACCAGGATCCTCTCATTGATCCTTACCAGATGCGGTGAAAGAAAGCATCCGACGTGCCTTCCCGCCTTCTGCAGAAAGCCTCCCAGCATGCGGGTCACGGATCCCTTTCCGTTGGTTCCCGCAACATGGATGATACGGATCCCCTGTTCCGGGGAACCGAGCGCCTGAAGATATGACCGGAGGATCCCGAAATCATGTTTTTCTTTTGTAAACTTCGGTATAGACAGTATTTCTTCCACTGCCTGCCGGTATTCCTGTCCGGGCATACTGACTCCTGCTCCCTTCCTACCGGTTATCGATCTTTTCCGGATACATGTCATGTCCGGACAGACGGTCCCATGCCACCTGTTCCCATTTCGTTCCGGGACGTCCGTAGTTGCAGTACGGATCTATGGAAATACCTCCCCGGGGAAGGAACTTTCCCCAAACCTCTATATACTTCGGATCCATCAGAGCGATCAGATCCTTCATGATCCGGTTCACGCAATCCTCATGGAACTCGCCGTAATTCCGATAACCGAACAGATACATTTTCAGGGATTTGCTTTCCACCATTTTGATGTCCGGTACATATGAGATCGTAATGGTCGCAAAATCCGGCTGCCCGGTGATGGGACAGAGACTTGTAAATTCGGGGCAGTTGAATTTGACAAAATAATCATTCTCCGGATGCTTATTCGGAAATGTTTCCAGAATCTCAGGAGAGTATGTGTCGGGATATTTAATGCCGCTCCTTCCGAGTATTGTGATTTCTCCCCGTTCTTCTCCGGTTCTTCCTCCTCGTTCCTTCTCTGCTTTTTCCATTCTGTTCTCCGATCCTTTCTTTTACTCTGCTTCTTCTTCCGGGATCCGTACCTCGCCGATTCCGTCGGCAAACCCGTACAGCCACATTTCCCGGACAGGCAGATGCATTATATCCTCGATGGTTTCTTTATAAAGGGAAAGCTGTGCCCTGTATTTCCCAATCAGTTCCTCCGGTGTATCCACGCGGTCGGTCTTATAATCCATAAGCACCACATAGTCTTTTCCGTCCGGATCTTTTTCAAGGAAGAATCCGTCGATCACACCCTGAAGCACGATGGGCTCATCCGTATCGAACCGGTAGCCGGTTCCTTCTTCTCTTCCTCCGGGTTCCTCTTCATCCCGCGCTTCCTTTACCGGGATTTCCTGTCCCAGACGGTTTGCCGGCAGCCCCACCAGAAACTGCTGTTCCGTATAAAGTTCGTCCCGCTCCCTTGCCCGCTTCATTCTACGGAAAAGACTGTCGGGCGAATCGGAGTAGAACTTTTTTATTCTATCAATTCGCAGTGCCTTCTGCAAGTCCTCGTTGAAGAAGGGGCCCTTCAGAAGTTTTTTCAGTTCCGCCTCCATGTCGGACATGAACTCAATCCTCTCAAACGGAAGAAGCTCCAGCAGCTTATGAACCGCCGTACCGTAATCCGTCCCCGTGATATTTGAAGGCTTCGGCGTTACCGCTTCATCCTTCGATGCATGTTCTGCCCGGATTTCCATTGCCTCATGCTTAATCTCGGAAACGGAAAGCTTTGTTTTTGTCTTTACTGCGGAACTGTAGGGATACCGGAACGAATACCGTTCCATCAATTTTCCTGCAAGTTTCTCCGCCTGCTCCTGTTCCTCAACCGTTTCCGCATCTGATCCGTAACCCGGAGAAGCAGGTGCCTCTCCCTTCCGGACGCCGGCCGGATCCGGGATTTCTTCCGCATCGATTATGCTTACCCGGAAATACTTCTCCGCCTCTTCCGGCTTCAGGAACATGACCGGTAAAATATAATCCACATATGAATCCGCTTTTACCAGCCCGGAATAACTGATTTCCTTTCCGGCTTTCATCTGCAGCTTTGCCAGTTTTTCCGAAAGATTCTTCTTCACGCCGGTCAGAAACAGCCGTTCCTTTGCACGTGTCATCGCGACATAAAGAAGCCGCAGTTCCTCGTACAGAAACTCCTGCATATCCAGCTGGTTTATAACTTCCCGGAGCTTCCCTTTCAGGGAAACCCAGTATCTGCCGCCGACCTGCCGGATCACATTCGGAACGATACCGAAATCCGCGCTGACCGTGACCATTTTCTTATAATCCTCTTTATTGAACTGTTTTCCGAGTCTGGCAACAAAAACGATGGGATACTCCAGCCCCTTGCTGCTGTGGATCGTACAAACCCGTACCACATTTTTCCCTTCCGAGAGATTCCCGATCTCTCCGAAATCCAGCTCATGGATCTTACATTTTTCGATATAGCGAAGGAACAAAAACAACCCGTGGTTTCCGGCATTCTCAAAATCCTCAGCCTTGAACATCAGTTGTGTCAGGTTGTTCTGCCGTCTGTCACCGCTCGGCATTCTTTCCACATAGGAACGATAATCCGTGTCCTCAAGGATCCGGTCGATCAGCCGGGAGATGGAAAGATACAGACTCTCCTTCTTCCATGCATTCAGCCGTTCCATAAGCAGAATCAGTTTTTCTCTTAAATCCCCGTAGTTTTCCTCTTCTTCCTCCAGCCAGTTGACTGCCGTATCAAAAAGGTTCTCTGCCCTGTCGATCCGGTGCATTGCAAGGAATGCCAGTTCCGCATCCGTACATCCTCCGATGGGGGAACGAAGAACTGCCGCAAAGGGAATATCCTGTCTGGCATTGTCGATCAGCTGAAGAACGGAAAGCACGACCACCACTTCTTCCGCATCAAAATATGCCTTCGGATCCTCAAGCTGAACGGGGATCCCCATTTTTTCATAGACCTCCAGCATGGGGCCGCATCTTGCCACACTTCGCTGCAGGATCACGATGTCCTTATACTCTGCCGGCCTCAGAGGCTGATTCCCCTCTCCCACCGGTTTCTTCCTGTCAAATTCCTCATTCGGGAGCATCAGCGGATCATCTCCGGAAAGAAGTTCCAGGATCTTCCTTCCGATCATCCGGGCTTCCAGCACATCCGGTTCCACCGGAACCGCCGTCTCATCTTCGGTCTCCGGATCGGAAAGCAGGATTTCCGGACGGTATTGCGGATACGTTTCCCCGTCCCACTCATCCGGCGGGTTCAGCTGTACATTTTCATCATAATCGATCTCTCCGAATTCCTTTCGCATAACCTGCCGGAAAACGAAGTTGACTCCGAAAAGGATCTCCGGTCTTGAACGGTAATTCTGATTCAGATACAGAACCTCACCGGCCGCTCCGTCCTTCTGATACCGCGCTTCCTTTTCCAGAAACAGCTGCGGCCTTGCCTGACGGAACCGGTAAATGCTCTGCTTCACATCCCCGACCATGAAAATGTTGCAGGGTTCCTGATCCCTGCAGCGTGCCACGCTGTTCAGGATATGCTCCTGCATATCGCTTCCGTCCTGATATTCATCGATATAAATGTATTTGTACTTATCCGCATATTTCTTTCCGACAGATGAAACGCATCCCTTTTCCCTGTCATAAAGAACATTATATGCAAAATGTGCCACGTCACTGAAATCGTATTTCTTTCGTTTCTTCTTCTCCTGCATCAGTGCATCGCGGAAAAGCCGTACCACCCGGAGCAGCTGGCTGTTGGTAGCCGCCTGGAATTTCAGTTCTCCTTCCACATCTTCCCGGCTAAGCCCTTTCAACATGTCTAATATGCCATTCCTTTTCGTGGTCCGTGTTTTGGCAAATTCCTCCATCAGCGCTTCGTCATAAAATTCAGAGTAATCCTTTTTCCTGAACTGTTTTGTGGTTTTCGCTTTATACGTCTGGAGCTGTGTTATATCCTTCAGATCTGCGATCTCCCGAACCATATCCAGATCACTTTCCATGACTTCACAGATCTTTCCTGCAGTCCCCAGCTTCTCCGGATCCGTTTCACCAAGGTACTTTTCTTTTTGTTCCGCGAAGTATTCCCCTTCGGAAAGCGCATACTGTCTGACATAGGACATATATTTATCCACCCAGGGGCGACTCAGCATATCCTGTACCGGATCATCGGAAAACTCGCTTTGTGCCAGCCAGGCATCCGGATCCGCAAAGCCGTCAGCCACACGGTTCACGCGAAAGATAAGATCCCTTAAATCCGCGTCATTATAAGTCTTCCGGATGAAAACCTGGGCAAACCGGTAGAATTCCGGATCCTGATACAGATCATCCAGAACCTTATCCAGTACGTCCTCGCGAAGCAGCGCACCTTCTCCCGCATCCAACAGATCGAAGCCCGGATCAACGCCTGCCATCTGGAAGTTTTCCCGGACCACCCGGTTACAGAAACTGTCGATGGTGGAAATGTCCGCGTTCACGGCAAGCGCAAGCTGGCGGAACAACTCCGCATTTTCTTCCTTGCACGCCTTTTCCTCCAGCTGTGTTATGATCTTCGCCTTCATCTGTGCTGCGGCAGCCTTTGTAAATGTAACCACCAGGATCTCATCGATCCCGCAGCGTCCCGATGCAACGCTTTCCACGATACGTTCCACCAGCACGGCGGTTTTTCCGGAACCGGCAGCCGCAGATACCAGGATATTATGATCCTTCTCAATACTTTCAAGGATTTTTTTCTGACCTTTATTCCAGTTTGTCATTCCAGGTCCTCTCCTTCCGGGGTCTCATCTGCTTCATCCATCAGTTCAGCCAGCAGCTCCGCATCCGCCTTTTCCTTCATGTGTGCATTCCGCAGGCGTACCGGATCCTTCTTTCCCTTTTCGGCAAGTATCGCGAACAGTTCCGACGGCGGTGCATCCTTCCGGACATAATTCTCCGGTGATGCTTCCTTCCGGAATCTGCAGACCGCAGCTGCATCACAGTATTTACAGGTGGTTCTGTCATCCCCCGCTTTTCTGGTGGGGCGTTTCCGGATATCTCCGCAAAGGATCTGTTCCGTCAGATCCTTACATTTTTTCAGGGCATAATCACTGAAGCTCCGGAGTTCCTCCGTGGATGCCAGGATATTATTCTCCTTACTGCCCCTTCCGGTACTGAGGGGAAGAATCCGGGTCTCGCAGATCTTCCGGTCCTCATCTACCGCAGAATGATCCTGCAGTTCCAGGACATAATGTGCCGGCAGATCACTTTCTTCCCCGTCGGCAGGACTCACATTCGGAACTCCCCGCAGTTTCATCTTCGTCCTCAGTTTGATCTGTGCGCCTTCTTCTTCGTTTGCCGCCCTTTTGGCGAGTTCCTTCAGAACCGGACGATCCACATGATAGAAATACATTCCGGCAGGTACACAGTCACGG
>CADBOV010000166.1 GCA_902796385.1 uncultured Lachnospiraceae bacterium | reverse complement strand
TTCAAATACCTCCTTAGACTTTTCCAGTGTTTCGATCACCTTATCGCACCAGGCATCAAACTCCGGATCCTCCACCTGACATTCCGGATGGCTGAGCACATAATCCAGTGCGATCTTTACGCCCTGATCAAACCGTACCTCCGTCCGCATGTCCGGAACCACACGTTTCAACTTCCGGTTATCAAATACAACCGATACCGATTTATCTCCCGTCAGACTTCCTTCGAAATCATAACCATACTTGTCTCCCACTGCGGAAAGATAGGAGGAAGCCACATAGTAGGGCTTCAGTTCAACCCCCAGTCGGTCGGCAATGGTCTGATAGATCTGGTTCCAGGTAAGCGTCTCGTCCCCCGTGATCTGGAACGCTTCACCGATGGCATGACGATTTCCCATAAGACCTGTGTATCCGATCGCAAAATCACTGTTAAATGTAACCGTCCAGAGGGAGGTTCCGTCTCCCTGGATGATCACCGGCTTGCCTTCCATCATTCTCTTTATCACCTGGTAGAAGCCTTTCTTTCCGTGAACGCCCAGCGGTACATTTCTCTCATCATAGGTATGACTGGGACGAACGATGGTAATGGGGAAGCCCTCTTCCCTGTACTTCTTCATCAGAAACTCCTCGCAGGCGATCTTGTTCCTGGAGTACTCCCAATGGGGATTCGACAGGGTCGTTCCTTCCGTGATGATATAATTCGCCGCCGGTTTATGATACGCGGACGCGGAGCTGATAAACATATACTGCTTTGTCTTTCCCTGAAACAGCCGGTAATCCCGCTCCACGGCAGATACGTGGAAGGCAATAAAATCACTTACCACATCAAATTCCATACCTTCCAGTTTCTTTGCCACATCCGCCTCATCGGAAATGTCGGCGATGATCCGGTGTGCTCCCTCCGGAACAACATCCTGACGATTACCGCGGTTGAGAAGCCATACTTCCCATCCGAGTTCATTCACAAGCCGTTTCACGATCGCTGTGCTGATCGTGCCGGTTCCTCCGATAAATAATGCTTTCATCCGTACCTCCTCCATACCGGCCGTTCTATGATTCTGACCGTTCTATAATATTGACCGTACTGTAACAATCCCAATGAAATCACAACAAAAACGGGGTCAAAGGGTCTCCATCGACCTTTTGACCCCGTTATTATTATATAACAGGTCCTTCGTTAAATATAGAATGGAATCCATCATTTTTTATACATATCTGCTATCAGGGATTCATGCAATATCCCTTTGTATCAAACGACTTTTTCGTATTATCGATCCGTATCATCTGACTCTTCGCATACCAGCCTTTATCATCCAGGTAGAAGAATCCTGCGGTGGTCTCCACCCATCTGGCCTTCGCCTTATATCTCCAGACCCCGTCCGAATCCAGCCGGAGTCCCTTCCAGTACTCATTCCCGGCCATAACACCGTTTGACTTAAAGCAGTACCACTGTCTGCCGATGCAGGTAAAGCCCTTTTCCATGGCTCCCGTTTTCCGGTTCAGGAAGTACCAGTATTTCCCTGATTTCTTCCATCCGGTGTGCATAACCCCCGTGGACTTAAGATAATACCAGCTACCCCTGATCCATTTCCAGCCGGTCTGCATTTCCCCGGAAATATCGAAGTAATACCATTTTCCATCAATCTCTTTCCAACCGGTCACCGGCATCTTACTCTCATCATAATAGAGCCATCTGCCCATGTCATCCTTATGCCAGCTGTTCGGAGAGACATTCGGTTCCTCCGGAAGCGGAATGATGTAAAGATAGGAAACGTAAAGCGGCATGACCGCGGAATACTCCATATTTCCCATTCTTCCGCAAAGGTAATGTCCGCGCCCCACGGCATGATACATCATATGCTCACCGGTCGTGGACTTTCCTGCATAAACGCCCACGTGACAGTCGGTTCCGCCCACAGGCCAGTAGTAGATCAGATACCCCTCCTTCAGCTTTCCCGCACGTTCCGCCTGGTTCAGCTTCTCCTGTGTGATCTCCGTGGAATTCACTTCCCCGAGATAATACATATTTGTCCTTGTAACCGTTGTGGAAGTTCCCGGAGCCGGGTACTGAACGCCGTTAAAGAAATAGTACCAACCGCTGCTGTCCGAAAAGGAGCTCTGGGCATAATAGGTCCGCCCCTGCTTTAAGGGCTTATAGTACTCTATCATATTCTTCAGTGCATTTTCCTTCGGCCCTCCGTTCGCATAATAAAGAACCGATGCCACGAAGCCGGAGCAGTTATAGCCGTATCCGTGCTTCTCCGTCCCGGAATACTGCTCGGACCCGTAGTTTATACAGGTTCCCACATTCAGATAATCATCATCGTATTCCGAGTCCTTATACTTAAGCCCGGAAGACCAGTTTTCCCGGGCGGTCCGTAAAACCCTCTGCCGGGTAACATTGTACATCCCCAGATTCCGTGAGAGGTAATCCCCGTCGGTTATATCCTCCTTGATGATCAGCGCCCAGTCCACATGGAACGTATCCTCTTCCGGTTCTTCCCCGGAAATGTGGGACGCCGCATTTTCATCCGCCGGAACAGCCGTCCTGCAGGCATCTTCTCTTTCTTCCGCCGGAACAGCCGTCCTGTATACATCTTCTCTTTCTTCCGCCGGAACACCTGCGGCAAGCTCCAGCGCCGTATAGGCTGACAGCTTCGCAGCCGCTTCCGAGGTGGACTCCGCCACCACATAGCAGTCTACCGAAGCACCGAAATTCGATCCGGCATGCAGTATTCCGCCCGGTTCACAGGCTCCCGTCACCGTTGCGGAAAAAACACATCCCGGAACATAATTCCCACTGTCTTTTCCTTCATTTCCGGCGGCGCATACAACCTTTATCCCTTTCTTTGCAGCTTCTTCAATGGCCTTTTCCACCACGGCTGTTCCTTCGGAACGCTGTGCCGAAGCAGGGATACAGATCACCCCCGCCTCTCTCTCCATTGCTGAAAGGATCGCCGCAGCGAGCATTTGGGAGGAGCATGTTCCCTCTTCGTCCATGGCTTTAAGGGAAAGGATCTTCACCTCCGGAGCCATGTCACGGATCAACCGGTACATCCTCGTACCGTGTCCCGCATCATCCGAACCGTCTCCTCCGGTCAGGGAAACCCGTTCCAGAAGCGGGTCCTCTTCCTCCGGCGTCACACCGGTATCGATCAAAACAATCGTTACGCTGTCCTTCTGCGTCGCATGTACGGAATCCCGGGTTGACGGCATGAAAACAATTATGAAAATGATAAAGAATACAGCCGCTAACCAGCGCATGGACTTCCGCATCGATTCCTCCCTGTGTTATCCGGCAGAATGCTCCGCCGCATGAAATATCACGAGGACATTATAACATACCCCGGTCAACTTGCCAGATCCCGCCGGTCATACCGGAAAAACGCAAATACCGTACAAATGACGGTCACCACCGCTGCCACCGCGATCCCGGCAGGGGATACGGATTTTCCGGACATGATCTCGGATGCATTTGCATAGGAATAAGATCCCATGAAAAGGTAATCCTTCAGCGCGGGAACCACCCGCCCGACCAGGTCAAAGATATAGAAGATCAGTGCGATCCCGATCCCGAGTCCCATGCGGTTCTTTCCGGAAAGGGCGGATATTCCGAAGCAGACTCCCGCGATCTCCACATTCATAAGGAACTGTAACCCCATGAAGGTAAAGAATTCCGATACCGGAAGTTCTTCCCCCTGGAGCAGGAATCCCAGGGCATACAGGATCCCGCAGATCACTGTGAAGCCTGTCAGCATAACCAGAACCGCGAGCCCCTTCGCCCCGATCACATTTTTACGGGAAACCGGAAGGGAGAACAGGAATTCTCCGGTATGTCTTTCCTCCTCCTTTGACAGGATCCCGATGGCAAGGATTGCGGCAAACATACCGCCTCCCAGGCCGTGCACGGTTCCCACCTCCGTTGCAAAGAATCCCTTAATGGTCGCGATGCTGAGCGTGCTCATTCCGAATGCGTCCGAGAAAGCACCCATTTTCGAAAAGGCATCCGCCATCTGCTGCATATCCCCCTTCATGCTTTGGAAAAGAAGGATGCACGCCAGGCCCAGCCCTCCTACCACCAGACTCCAAACCAGGAACATTTTCATATTGCTTTTGATTTCGCGCAGGAGTATTGTTTTCATTCTTCCTCCTCATCCTCATAAAACTTTAAAAATGTATCATCGTCGATCTTCGGGGAATCCAGCAGGGTCAAACGTCCCTCCCGCATGATTGCCGCATTTTTACAGTATTTATTCACCTCGGTCAGTACATGTGTGGATATCAGACAGGTGGCCCCTTCATCCACATATTCATTTACAAGCTCAAAGAAATGTTTCTGCATCAAAGGATCCAGCCCGCTTGTGGGTTCATCAAAAATGAGAACCTTCGGCCGGTGCTGCATGGCACACACGATACTGACCTTCTTTCTGTTTCCGAGCGAAAGTTCCCGGATCCGTTTACCCGTATCCACCTTCAGCCGTTTGCAGAGCTTTTCCGCTTCTTCGGAACAGTCTTTCTTTCTCACATCCGCCGCATACCGGATCACCTCCGACACCCGCATCGAATCATAAAACCAGGCCTCCGACGGCATATAACCCACATTTTCAAGAATGGTTCTGTGATCCCGGACGCTGTCCAGCCCGAGGATCCGGATCGTTCCCGCATCCGGTCTTAAGAAGCCCAGCATGCTCCGGATCGTCGTGGATTTCCCCGCACCGTTCGGTCCCAGGAATCCGAAGATATCCCCTTCCTTCACATCAAGAGATACATCGACCACTCCGCGGATCTTTCCGTAACTCTTTGTAAGATTCCTTATCTCGATCGCATTCGCCATATCATGTCCTCCGTTCGGTATCCGTCACTTCCCTAATATACTTATATCAGAAATCAAAAACGGGAACAATAGCTGTTCCCGTAGATGATGTTATTTTGCGCTATCCTTCGAGTCAAGAGCAATCCTTCGAGTTTAGCGTGGTCCTTCTTATTTTGCATTATCCTTCGAGGCCGCTTCGATGCTCGCGTTTCCCTCATGGATCACGCGGTTCCGTCCGGCTTCCTTTGCAATATACAGATATCCGTCCGCGACGCTGATATTATCCTCGATGGACATTTCCTTATCAAATATCCTGCAGCCGAAGCTCATGGTCACGTTGATCACGGTACCCTCTGCATCACAGGGGGTTGCCTGAACGGTGCGGCGGATGTTCTCCGCCTTCTCGATGCACTGCTCCAGCGTGGTGTCCGTCATGATCATGATGAACTCCTCACCGCCCCAGCGATATACGCAGTCGTTTTCCGTGCAGGCTTTGGACATAACATCCGCAACCGTGGCCAGAACCACATCACCCGCATTGTGTCCGTAGGTATCGTTCACTCGCTTGAATTTATCGATATCGGAAATGTACATGCTGACGGGACGCCCTGCCTCGATCAGCTTGCTGTATTTCCGCGCAAAGTCGCTGTAGAAGCCCATACGGTTCTTCTGCTTTGTAAGCTTATCATGATGGGAATCCTCCAGGAATGTCTCGGATTCCAGCGCGATCCCGCAGATCAGCGCTGCCAGCGAAAGCTTCCGGACATCCTCAACCTCATCAAATCCGCCGTCTCCGTTCTTGTTGATGATCTGAAATGCACCGATAAAATCACCGTAAATGTTGGCAACCGGCATTACCAGGACCGACTTCGTCACATATCCGGTTTTCTTATCCACCGCGGAATTGAAGTTCGGATCATTGTAGGGATCATTCGTAACAACAACCCGCTTCTCCTTCAGCGCTTTCCCGACCAGTCCCGTATCATCCGGGATCACGATCCGGTCCACGCCGGTGGCGGAGGTGGTCCAGAGCTGGCTTTTCCTTCTGTCCCATTTCCAGAAGCTTGCCCGGTCCGAATCGGTCATGGTCCGTCCCAGCTCCGTCAGGTAGCTGAACAAGGTCGCATGATCATTCTCCTTGTTGCTGCACATTTCACGGTACAGCTTGTCACTGATATCAAAAATGTTTGTCAGAATCTGTTCATTTTCCTGCATGAATCCTTCCCCCCTGTTATTCCGTAAAAAGCGGTGCCGGGTTAAACTCCGTCCCCTTCACCTGTTCCAATATGATCTCTTCGTCGTCCAGATGCATCAGATATACTTCGATCTTCTTCTCCGAAAAAAACGGTTCATACTCCAGCAGTCTGCTTACCGGAAGATGCACCGGTGATTCGTGACAGGAGACCTCCGTATAGAGAACCGATCCCTCCGTCAGATACGGAAGAAACGGTTCCAATGTATTGGTGTCACCGGTATAGATCACCTTTCTTCCATCCACCCGGAGAGTGTAGCCAAAGCATCGTCCCGCAAGCTCCGGAGCATGTGTCGTAGGTATTGCACATTCCAGCCAGGAAGCTGCGAAACCACTGTCTTCCGGTCCGCCGCCTTGCAGCCCGGTTCCTTCTTCCGGTCCGCTGCCGGCTTTCCCCGTTATTTCCTCCACGGTGAAAAGCCTGTATCCCGCCGGGTTACAGCCCTCCAGCCGGTCAAAGACAAATTTCATATCCTCCCGAAGCTCTTCCGACGGAACGATCACGGTTACCGGTACGTGGAATACGAAATATGCATAATGGATCAGCATTGGGATCCCGCCGATATGGTCCCCGTGGGTATGCGTTACCATCACATAGATTTCCCGGATCTCTTCTCCGAAGTTCTTCAGTTCCGACCGCCGTACCGCATGAAATGCGGACATGGCGCAGTCTATTAAAATCAGACGATTCTCTTCCACGAAAAATGCGCAGTTCTGATTTTCGCGGAATGCAGATCCCCGTCCAAAGAATTTCAGCATCTGCCTTCTCCTTCCCAACCGGCTTTACTACATTGCCTGTTTTCCGGTCTTTTCTTCCCCGTCATTCTTCTTTTACCCGTTCAGCTCCGTAACCTCATAAACACAGACGCCGTTGCTCTTTCCCTTCAGCGGGATCACGCCGATCTCATTTACCGAGATCCGGTCCTTCAAACGCTCGTACAGGGTATCACTGATCAGAACCTGTCCCTTCTTTGCATTTGCTTCCAGACGGGCCGAAGTATTTACCGTATCACCGATGGCCGTATAATCCATGCGGACATCACAGCCCACATTTCCGACAACCGCCGGTCCGCAGTGCACGCCGACACCGAAGCCCACGCTTCGTCCGTATTTCTCCAGGAGCACCTTCTCCAGCTTTTCACCGCCCCGCACGATATCCATCGCGGCACAGACTGCCTTATACTCATAATCCGGAAGGTCGAAGGGGGCATTAAATACCGCCATGGTGGCATCTCCCACGAACTTATCCAGCGTGCCCATATTGTCGAAGATGGACTTGGTGGTAAGTGCCAGATATTCATTCAGGATCGCAACCACCTGCTCCGGCTCCAGCGCCTCGGACATGGTGGTAAAGCCACGGATATCCACGAAAAGAACTGCGATATCCCGGTTCTCGCCTCCCAGCTTGATGGAGAAATCTCCCTTCTTGGAGATCTCGTCCACGATCTGCGGAGCCACATATTTCTTAAAGGCGTTCATTACCTTTTTCTTACGTGCCTTCTCGGCAATGTATCCGATGGCAAGCGAATAAACATAGGAAAGGATCAGCACCAGCGGGAAATAAATGATACTGAATGCAGTCCCGCTATTGTTCAGTACCACACATAAGATCACTTCTCCCGCGATTGCCACAAGAAGAAGGATCAGTGACTGCCAGATCTTCAGCTTCCGGAACAGGAAATGCAGGACCATGGCCAGAACCGCCGTGATCAGTGCAAAGAGATACGCATTTCCGTTTATGGAGAAACGGTCCTGCATATAGGCCTGCAGAGTGTTCGCATGGATCTCCACCCCGTTCATCTGGTCGCTTCCGCCGTTCGGTACCGGGAAGTTATCCTGCATACCCGAGGCATATGCACCCACCAGGATGATACTGCCCGCGAAGGCTCTGGTATCAATTCTTCCGCTCAGCACATCCGTCATGGAAATGCATTCATAATCCCCGGGACGTCCCGAATAATTGATCAGGCTCCTGCCGTATTTATCGGTCTTTACCGATGCCGGTGTTTCATTTTTCTGTTTGCAATATGTCTCATAGATCACTCTGGAAAATGAGGAACGGGTCTCTCCCTGGTATTCCTGGGTGGTGATCGCCTGGCGGACAACTCCGTCCGAATCCTGTGCCACATTACTGAATCCGCAGAGCGTCGCATCCTTCAGTGCGGAATACGGTTCTTCCACATCACCGATCTTCAGGGAAGCCACAAGCCCATCCTCATCCATCTGGACCTGCGTTTTGTAAAGGAGCTGGTCAACCACTATGACATTTCCGCTCTCCTTCGCTGCCTTTGCAAATGCAGCATCCCCTTCATCCACTTCACCGGAGAACTGGATATCGAATGCGATGATGGAAGGCCTTGCCTTCTCATCCTGGTTCAGCTTTTCGATCAGCTCCGCATACCGGGAACGGGACCAGGTCTGGATCGGACCCAGCTCGGTCAGCGTCTTCTCGTCGATTCCGATGATCCGGATCTTGCTGTCGATGCCCCTGTGCGTCTGGTACAGCTTGTCCCGCACCATATTATCCAGTGACCGGAACAGGTTTGCCGATGTCAAAAAGAACACCAGCAGACCTACGATCACCGATTCAATTATAACTTTGATCCTGTCCTTCATTTTTTCAACCTATGATCCGTAATATTAATAAAGTTTGGAGAATGTACTCTCTCTGTCCTTCCTGACGTAGAACGTCATTCCTCCGTTATAAACCGTAGCATCCCCGTTCATGCTCCACTTTCCGGAATCCAGATTGTACCGGTTTCCTGTCTGAAGAAGGATGACAACACCTGACGGAACGGTCATATTCTTCATCCATGCAGCATTAAAGAGAATGGTGGCGCGGAAGATATTTCCGGCCTCGTCCTCCGCCTCCACATTCAGCGACTGGGCGCCGCCGTTCGTATCAAGGGATATCAGTGCCTTGTTATCGAGGATATCCACCGGTGCTCCGTTTATCTTCACGGAAACCAGATGGTCATCCTGAATTGTAAAGATCAGCTTGTTTGCGTAAATCGGCTTATCCAGGGAAAGAAGATTTCCGTTTTCATCCCGGATATCATCCATAAGGGACGGCAGATCCGCATCCTGCTTCACTGTCCGGACCGGTATTGCCGTTGTTAACGCACCGTCCGAGGTTCTCCGAAGATAAACGTAATCCTTTTCAGTGTCAAATGCCACCGCTGCTTCATATCCGGTTCCGAGTGTATAGGAGATTCCGTAGCCTTCCGGAGCTTCGATGGATACATCTCCGGTAAAATACTGATTCTTTCCCTGTACACCGGTTATCGTGTACGGAGTCGCGGGAGTCGGGAGATAGACGATCGAATAGGAAATCTCTTTTCGATATGCCTTATACTCTCCTTTTTCCGGATATTTATACAGTGCCTCATACAATCCGGGCGCTGTAGGTCTGTAGGTCGACCAGCTTGTTTCACCGGATCTTCTGTAACCTTCCGGACTGAGGATCATGTTTGTCTTTGGTCCGTCGGTTACCTTAACATCCATGGAATAATCGGTTCCGTAATAGAAAATGTTCTTCGGATCTTCCGTAACGATTTCCTTTTTCTCCGGGTCGGGATCTACCGGGTCCGGATCTACGGGATCCGGGTCTACCGGATCAGCCTTTTTCTTAATGGTAAATGTTGTCGTCTGTTGATCTGCCTCATAATTGGTCGAGGCTGCAACTGTTCCGCGTACCACATATTTTCCTGATTCCGTCGGCTTTTTCGTGGTATAGGTCGAATCATCCGCACCGGATACCTTGAATTCCACTTTCTTTGATCCGTCCGAATCCGTGGTAAAGAAAATATCATAGGTTTCCCCATAATCAACTTCCGTCGGTGAAACGGAAATCGAAGAGGTCGGTTTCAGCTTTCTGATCTCAAATCCCGCTATTATCTCATCTGCGGTATAGCTCATTGTTTCGGTCGTTCTGCAAAGTACTGTATAAACTCCGGGAGTTACCGGCTTTTCCGTTACATACGTTGAATCATCCGCATCCGCCAGCTTATACTGTATGCTCTTGGTTCCATCCGAATCTGTATTAAAGGTTACCGTATACGT
>CADBOV010000165.1 GCA_902796385.1 uncultured Lachnospiraceae bacterium | reverse complement strand
CTCATGTCGCCTTCGCTGAACATGTAGACCCATTTGTTTGCCATGTTAATAGATACCTCCTACGTAAAAAGTATTTAATTCTGCGGGGCACCCCTCCTGGACAAAAGGTTGTCCGAGCCGTCCCGCGACTGAGAAATATTATATCACAAACGAAGGATAAAGAAAATATGAAATTATAGAAAGATTTACGCATCTGTCCTCTTTTTGTTATGATGCTTCGGCTATGTCCGTTACCTTCAGTTTCTTTACCTTCCGGAATGCGATCGCATCGATCATAAAAGCAAATGCGGACTCCATAAGAATCGCAAAAACCCAGCATTTCGGCATGAAGGAACGGTTCAGCATGGTCTCCGGCTGCTCCACCAGCATGACAAGGTTTCTGGAGATCAGGCTTCCCAGAATGACCGCAAGGATCAGTCCGGTCACGGTAGAGATCACCGATTCACGAACCAGATATCCGATACACTGTCTGGTACTGAAGCCGTTTACTCTCATGATGATCATTTCCTTCGTTCTCCGGCTGACGAAGATATTCGTCAGATTCGCCAGGATGAAGATACTCATCATTATGGCCAGACCCGTCATCATGTATACCACCGAATCAAAGGATGCCTGCAGGCTCTCATAGGATTCAGTCAGTGCTTCCGCCGAGCTTAAGGTGATCTCCGGAAGCACTTCCTTCATTTTATTCTCCAGTGTCTTCAGGTCGGCACCCTTCAGCCGGATCATAAAATGATTATTCTTCGCCTTTGTTCCGAACAGATCATAATATGCCTGTCCTGACATGATCACGGTCCGCCCGATATAATTGGTGTAAACACCCTTTATGGTTACGGTGTGTTCAAACAGTCTTTCATCGAACAGGGTAAATGTATCACCCGTATTCAACCCGGAGTTCTCCATCAGCCGGTTCATGATAAGTACCCCGTCATCCGGAAGCTGCATTTCCTCTCCCGTCGTCCAGTCCCTCACATGATAATAGTCCGATACGATCTCCTGATCCAGTACAAGAAGATAGGTATACTCCTGAACATCGTTGATCCGGTACAGGGTTCCGATCTCCGCTCCGGCAGCATATTCCGCTCCCGCATCCGTGATCACCTTCTCCAGTTTCTTTATGGTTTCTTCCTTCGTCTCCGGACTGTAGTTCACCCGGACATCATATCCCCAGACATCCCCGGTCTGTTTTTCGGTCATTCCCTGAAATGCATATTTCATGGTGAAACCGAAACCGATGGAACCGCAGCTGGCGGTGATGATCAGGATCGTAATGACCACCCGGGGAAGTTCTGTCCGCATATTCCTGCGGATCAGATGTCCGTACAGACTGCCGGATCTCTTTTTGTTCTTGTGGCGGCGCATTTTCACTTCGCCGTTCATCAGCTGAACCGCAGACATTTTCAGTATGGTCCGGCAGGCCAAAACTACCGCTGCCACGATCACCAGAACCACCAGGACCGTTGAAATGACGATCGGGGAGATACTGAATATGAACTTTGGCTGCCCGTACACAAACTGTAACGCCATCCCGTTCCGGAAGAAATGGCTTGCCAGCATTCCCAGTCCAAGCCCTATAATGATCCCGGTAAATGCCGCGGAAAGACCGAACACCAGATACTTGTTCCGGATCATGCCGTTAAAGAAGCCCTGGGACTTCATGGTACCGACCTGGGTTCTCTGTTCATCGATGATGATCACGATGGTAGAGAAGGCAACCATGGCACTGATCAGAAGGAACAGCCCGATAAATGCAGCGGCTCCCATACTGACCGTATTCAGAATGGCTTTCAGCGACATATAGCCTTTATTGGCTCTTCTGGTCTGTACCGCAAAACTTCCCCTGATCATATCATCGATCTTCTCACGCAGCTCTGCCGTCTTGTCACTTAGTTGCTTTTCCGCATCCTGAACCTTCTTCTGACCGTCTTCGTACTCCTTCTTTTTCTCCTCCAGCTGTTTCTTTCCGTCCTCGTACTGCTTCAGACCGTCTTCGTATTTCTTTTTTCCGTCCTCATACTGCTTCGCGCTTTTTTCGTAGGTTGCTTTCCCTTCCTCGTACTTCTTCTTTACATCATCCAGCGTCTTTTCAGCATCCTTCAGCTGTTTCTCCGCCTTCGAAAGTTCGTCATTCAACAGTTTCTCCTGCTGGGAAAGCAGGGCTTTTGCATCCTTAATGGCATCCTTTGCAGCATATGCTTTTCCGTAACCGTTAAAATACTGCCGGATCAGATCTTTCAGTTTTTTGCCGAAGTTTTTAATCTTCAGATCCTGCACATTTCTCAGCGCCTCGATGGTATCCACCGTCTTTGCAAGCTCTGCTACCGTCAGCTTCTTTCCGTCCGTCTTCAGGTAATTCAGCAGTACATCCACCTTTTCGCCGGTGATCCCTTCCTGCTCCACGATCGCGGACAGGAACGAATATGCATTCTCCTGCCCTTTCATGAAGGCCGCATACGAAAGTGCCTCCTTAAGATTCGGATCCTTAATCTTCTCATTTCCCAGCAACCAGCTGATCAGCCGATCCGCTTTCGTATTCGTCTTTTCTTCCGCTTCCTTCAGCAGCTGTGCGTAGTCCTTCTGCTGAACCGCCGCCTGCATGGCAGGCTTATAGTATCCAACCAAATCATCCTGTATTTTTTTTACCTTTTCCGAAAAGGAACTGTCTCCCGTCATGGAGCCGACCATATTCAGCAGGGAAGATCCCTGGGACAGTTTTTCGATTCCCGCATCCGCCTCATCTTCGGCCTGCTTCAGTCGTTCCTTTCCTTCATTCAGTTTCCCGGTCAGGTCACTTTTCTTTGTCTGGAATTGTTTCTTTCCTTCCGCCAGTTTCTTTTCGCCGTCGGTAATCTGCTTCTTCACCCCGTCCAGCTGTTTTTTTCCGTCATCCAGCTGTTTCTTTCCGTCCTCCAGTTTCTTCTTTGCGTCATCCAGCTGTTTTCCGGAATCGGTCAGGGTCTTTTCACCGTCCTCCAGGGCTTTTTTTGCTTCTTTCAGTTTTTCTTTTCCGTCTTCCAGCTTCTGTCTCGGGCCGGCGGTTTCTTCCTCAATTTTCCTTTCCGCCGCTTCCCGGAGTTCCTTCTCGTGGGTCACGGTAAGCTCCGGAAATGTTGCACGGATCCTCGCTTCCACTTCCGCGATGGTATCAAAATACTTATCGGAAAAAATATCCAGATCCTCCGGATAATCCACCTTGATCAAGGCACGGGTGTATCCTCCGTTCAGGGAATCCTTCGAGTTAAAGGCCGGATCCGCCGCAAGAAGAAAATCCGCATCTTTTATCTCGGAATAATCGGGATGATTTACGATCCCGACCACCTTATAATCCACTCCGTAGAGATAATTCTTAAGCTTCTCATCAACCGAAAGGGATATGGTATCTCCGACGGATGCTTCCATCTTCTTTGCCAGTTCCACGCTGATCGCGATCTCATCCTTCTTTTCCGGGAGCACTCCGGAAACCGGTACGGGAACACTGATCCGCTCGGTTTTCCGTATCATCGGCACCAGCCAGGTGGTTCCGTTCTTTGATACCGAAACCGCCAGCATCTGTAATCCCTCTACATCCGCTACACCCTCGATCTTCTTAAACCCTTCGAGTTCCTCCGGCAGGATCCCGGTAACACTGATCACATCGATATCCTTGAAATTATACTTCTTGTAAAAACTGACCCCATCCCGTTTCATGGCATCACTGTAAAGAGACGTCCCGAGATAACCGCAGACCGTGATGCAGATCACGATCACAATGGAGATCCAGGACACCTTCTTTTTCCAGATATTCCGAATGGCATCTTTACGTGCTGTCTTCTTCATGATTCCTCCGACGCCTCACATTTACCATGCAAGGTCTCTTGCACCCAGCGGGTTCATATTGATGCGGACACTGGAGATCTGTCCGCCTCTCAGTTTGATCACACGGTCGGCCATCTTTGCGATCTCCGCATTGTGCGTGATCATAACCACCGTCTTTCCCTTCCTGCGTACGATATCCTCCACAACCGCAAGCACATCCTGTCCGGTCTGGAAATCCAGTGCTGCCGTAGGTTCATCCGCCAGGATCACCCTGGGATTTTTCGCAAGTGCCCGGGCGATGGAAATCCTCTGCTGCTGTCCGCCCGACATCTGCGCAGGGAAATGATTTGCTCTTTTTTCCATACCGACGATCTTCAGCGCTTCTTCCGAAGACATGGGATCCTTACTGTTTTCGGCAACAAATTCCACATTTTCAATGGCGGAAAGATTCGGCATCAGATTATAGGACTGGAATACGAATCCTATGTAATCTCTTCTGTAGATCGTCAGTTCCTGATCCGACGGATTCGAAAAATCCTTTCCGTCCACGGTAATGGTTCCCTCTGTCAGATTGTCCATTCCGCCGATGATATTCAACATGGTGGTCTTTCCGCAGCCGCTTTCACCGAGAACGATCAGGAACTCTCCTTCATAGATGTCCAGATCGATCCCCTTCAGAACCATAAGTTTATCATCTCCGGAGGGAAATACCTTCTTAACGCCGCGAAGCGAGATCACCGCCTTCTTCTCCGAACTGAGCTTCACCTCATACCCCTTATCCTCGATATCCAGGGCACAGAGTGCCGCAACCTGTCCGGCAAGAATGGCATCCTGCTCATTAAACTCTCCGTCTTTTTTATTGATCAGGTGGATACAGCCATAAATATTCTTCGGTGATTTTAACGGAACAACAAGGATGCTTTCCGTTTTGACTCCGCATTCTTCATCGTCGGAAACCGAGAATAAGGAATCCTTCTGACAATCATTGATCGTAACTACAGACTGCTCATGAAATACCATACCAATGATCCCCTGATCATTCCGGATACTGACTCCCGTTGCATCTGTCTTTCCGTAACAGGATACGATGTACAGCCGCTGATCCTTGCTGTCAAACAGCCATGCAAAGCCGTTTTCACAGGACAGGGTCCTGCCGAGGACCGAAAGACAGACCGAAAGACCGCTTTCCATCTGTTTTTCTTCATGAAGCGCTTCCATCACTTCCCATATAGCTTCCACGTATGTATTCTTCTTTTCCGACATCACATTTCTCCAATCAAAACCGATCAAATATTATGCTTCACACCAAGCTTCATTTTACCATACCCGCTTTCAGAATAAAAGAAAAGAAACGAACCGGGCAGAGGTCCTAAGTTGTTCCCATGCCCGGTTCCGTTTAAAAATTAATATGCAAGTTTTTCTTCAAAATAAGCTTTCAGTTCGGTAATTGCGATCCGCTCCTGCTCCATGGAATCACGATCCCGGACGGTAACGGCTCCGTCTGTCTCGGAATCAAAGTCATAGGTTACGCAGAACGGGGTTCCGATCTCATCCTGTCTTCTGTATCTCTTTCCGATGGCTCCGCGGTCATCATATTCACAGTTCCAGTACTTGGAAAGCTCTGCAAACACCTTCTCAGCGCCCTCACCCAGCTTCTTGGAAAGCGGAAGTACGCCGATCTTTACCGGTGCGATGGCCGGATGGAAATGAAGCACGGTCCGGACATCATTCTTCTCTGCATCCAGAACCTCTTCATCATAAGCCTCACAAAGGAATGCCAGTGTTACGCGGTCTGCTCCGAGAGACGGCTCCACAACATACGGAATGTACTTCTCATGTGTCTCATCATCGAAATAATCCATCGGTTCACCGGAAGTATTCTGGTGCTGTGTCAGGTCGTAATCGGTTCTTGAAGCAATACCCCATAACTCACCCCAGTCAGTGAACGGGAATGCATATTCGATATCCGTTGTATGATCGGAATAGAATGACAGCTCCTCCGGATCATGGTCACGAAGGCGGAGATTCTCTTCCTTTATGCCGAGATCCAGCAGCCAGTTATAGCAGAAGGATCTCCAGTAATTAAACCACTCTGTCTGTGTTCCGGGCTTGCAGAAGAACTCCAGCTCCATCTGCTCGAACTCACGGGTACGGAATGTAAAGTTACCCGGTGTGATCTCATTCCGGAAGGACTTTCCGATCTGACCGATTCCGAAGGGAACCTTCTTACGGGATGTCCGCTGTACATTTTTAAAGTTTACAAAGATACCCTGTGCGGTTTCCGGACGAAGATAAACCACATTCTTCGCATCCTCCGTTACACCCTGGAATGTCTTGAACATCAGGTTGAACTCGCGGATATCCGTAAAGTTATGCTTACCGCAGGACGGACAGGGGATGTTGTTCTCCTTGATATAATCCTGCATCTTCTCATGGGACCAGCCGTCAACCGAGCTGTCCAGTGTGATGCCTTTCTCTGCTGCAAAATCCTCGATCAGTTTATCTGCTCTGTGACGCTCATGGCACTCCTTACAATCCATCAGCGGATCGGAGAAGCTGCCCAGATGTCCGGATGCGATCCAGGTCTGGGGATTCATCAGGATGGCGCAGTCCACACCGACATTGTAAGGGTTCTCCTGGATGAATTTCTTCCACCATGCCTTCTTTACATTATTCTTCAGCTCCACACCGAGATTTCCGTAATCCCAGGTATTTGCCAGTCCTCCGTAGATCTCCGATCCCGGATATACAAATCCGCGGGACTTCGCAAGTGCTACGATTTTGTCCATTGATTTTTCCATAACTGTCTCCCTATCTGTT
>CADBOV010000164.1 GCA_902796385.1 uncultured Lachnospiraceae bacterium | reverse complement strand
GATCATCGATCCCATAACACTGAAGCCGGTTCCGGACGGAGAACTGGGCGAGATCGTTATCACCACATTGCAGAAGGAAGGCGCGCCGCTGATCCGTTACAGGACCCACGACCTGTCCCGTATCGTTCCGGGTGAATGCCCCTGCGGAAGCAAGTATCCGCGGATCGACGTTATAATGGGACGTACTGACGATATGGTTAAGATCAAGGGTGTAAATGTATTCCCGAGCCAGATCGAAGAGGTGCTGCATGAATTCCCGGAGACCTCCAGTGAGTATCAGATCCGTATCTCTCATCTGGATGGAAAGGATACCATGCGTCTTTATGTGGAGACCAACGGAAGAGTTGATTTCAAGGATCTGTCCGATCGTATCGCGAATGCTGTAAAGAGTAAGATCGGATTCACACCGCTTGTAAAGGTTGTTGAAATCGGTGTGCTGCCGCGAAGTGAGAAGAAGACAAAGCGCGTGATCGATGAGCGTTACGAGTAAAAAACAAAGTGCGTGAACTGTGAGCGCTGCGAATAAAAGAAAAGAGGAATTATGAGTATTATCAACTATGAACCTCAAAGAGTATTCCATTATTTTCAGGAGATCGCGGAAATCCCCCACGGTTCCGGGAATACGAAAATGATCAGTGATCATATTATGCAGACAGCAGATAAACTGGGGCTTCCGGCGGAACAGGATCGTCTGGGAAATGTAGTCATCCGGAAGCCGGGAACCCCGGGCTATGAAGCATCGGATACGGTGATCCTGCAGGGACATATGGACATGGTCTGCGAGAAGGATGCGGATTGCGTCAGGGATATGGAAAAGGAGGGCCTGAAGCTTCAGCTGCTGCAGAGAAAAGATCTGCCCTGGCTGACTGGGGATAAGGAGGAAGCGTCTGACCGCAGGAAGGCTGATGACCCGATCCTGAAGGCAGAGGGGACTACACTGGGCGGTGATGACGGAATCGCCGTGGCTTATATGCTTGCGATCCTCGAATCAACAGAGATAGAGCATCCGCCGCTTGAGTGTGTTTTCACGGTTGATGAAGAAATCGGAATGCTCGGTGCCGTAGGGATGGATATGTCGAACCTGACCGGGAAATATCTTCTGAATATTGACTCGGAAGAAGAAGGGCACGTGTTGGTGGGATGTGCCGGCGGATGCCTTACAACGATCAGGGTCCCGGTTGAACGTGAACTTCCGGAAGAGGAAACCGGACAGGAAAATGCGGGGGATCGGGAGGAATCAGCCCCTTCGTATGCCCGCTCCATGCGACTTACCGTGACAGGACTTCTGGGCGGACATTCCGGTATGGAGATTCATAGGGGAAGAGCAAATGCAAATATGCTTCTGGGACGTGTTCTCCAGGAACTTCGGAAAGAACTTCCGGGAGATTTCAGACTTGTATCGGTTGACGGCGGATCGAAGGATAATGCGATTCCGAGAGAAGCAGCAGCAGAAGTTTGGATTTCCGGAGATAAAACGGAAAGAGCAAAAGAGGTAGTTGAAAAAACGGAAGCCGTGATACAGCGGGAATATGGGAGCTGTGATCCGGGAATCCGTATTTCGCTTGAAGATGAAACCTCCGGGACAAGTGAACCGGGACCGGACGGGCAGAAACAAAAAACTCCGGAATTAAAAGCGGGTTCATTTACGGACGTGTCTGCAGAAAAGGTGATCTCACTTCTTCGATGCCTTCCGAACGGAATCCAGAAGATGAATCCCGTGATTCCCGAACTGGTTGAAACATCCCTGAATCTCGGGATCCTTCGCACGGAGCGGGATTCCGTGTCTGCATCTTTCTGTGTGCGGAGTGGCGTGAATTCGGAAAAAGAAGAACTGAACAGCCGGATTGAAGCCCTTGCACAGGTGCTGGGAGGAACGGTTCAGATCGAAGGACAGTACCCGGCATGGGAAATGCGGGAAACTTCGCGGCTTCGGGATATCATGTGCAAATGCTATCATGAACAGACCGGTGAGAAGATGATCGTTGAGACGATCCATGCCGGTGTGGAGTGCGGGCTTTTTTCAGACGGGGTTCCGGGACTGGATGCGGTTTCATTTGGCCCGGATATGACGGATATTCATACGCCGAAGGAAGCGATGGACATCTATTCCGTGGAAAGAACCTGGAAACTGATCCTTGCGGTCCTGAAGGAATTAAAATAAGACCCGTAGAAACAGACTTTGAAGAAAGGGAAAAGAATGGAACTGAAGGAATATCTGGAGCAGGGTGTCAGCCCGTATCATGTGGTGAAAACAGCAAAGGAACGACTGCAGGCCATGGGCTTCCGTGAATTACAGACCGGAGACATGGAAGTACCGGAAGCAGGAAAGGGATATTTTATATCGCCTTATGATTCCGCCTTCTTTGCATTCCGGGTGAATCCGGAGAAGCAGGGCATGCGGATCGCGCTTGCACATACGGATTCTCCTTCATTTCTGGTGAAACCGAATCCGGAAATGCCGGAAAAACCGTATCTCCGCATCAATGTGGAGCCTTACGGCGGTATGCTGAAACGTACCTGGTTTGACCGTCCGCTGGGCATCGCAGGTCGTGTCATTTTGAAAAATGAAGCAGATGCATTTTCACCGAAGGAAATGTATTTCGACAGTGAGAGTCCCTGGTTTGTGATCCCTTCCCTGGCTCCGCATCTGGATCATGGGATTGAGACGGAAAAGATTGACGAGCAGAAATGTCTGATCCCTCTTTATGGGATCGGGGAGAAGGAGAGTATATCCTTCCTGGGTAAAATTGCGGAAAAGCTTTCTGTAAAGGAAGAAGATATTCTGACCTATTCCCTTTATCTTTATAATACGGATCCGGCGGAAAAGGTCGGGGTGCAGGAAGACTTCCTGCTTGCGCCGAGAATTGATAATATCGCTTCCGTTGCAGCACTGACAGAAGCATTGATCCATACGGAAATGCCTGAGGTGTGCCTGGATCTGATTGCATGCTTTGACAATGAAGAGATCGGAAGCCGGAGTAAACAGGGAGCCGATTCCGAACTGCTGAAGCTTGTGATCGAAGATCTGTATCGGAGAATGGGAAAGACGGAGCAGATCATTTCAGAGTATAAGGACAGTATGATGCTATCCGTGGACGGAGCACATGCCGTTCATCCGAATTTTAAAGAGAAGAGTGATGTGACCGCGCAGGTTGTTCCGGGCGGCGGTGTGGTTCTTAAGAGCAGTGCGAGCCAGCGGTATGTAACGGACAGCAAAGCGTCCGCAATAATAAAGGGACTTTGTGAGAAACACAAAATCCCCGTTCAGGAACAGGCGAACCGGTCCGGCGCACCGGGCGGACAGACCCTTGGTCCCATTGCATCCTCCTACCTTCCGGTGCTTGCAGCGGATATCGGTATCCCGATGCTGGCAATGCATTCCGCACGGGAGCTTGCAGCCGGAAAGGATTATGATGCATTATACAGACTGATGACGGTCTTTTTCGGATAAGACCGGTGTATTACTCGAGGAAAACAGAATAGGGATCATGATCTTCCGTTTTCCGGAAAACCGACCAGTTCAGTCCCCTGTGTTCGGACCGGTACTTCTTCGGAGTGGTTCCGACGATCAGCTTGAAGGACTGAATAAAATGACTTTGGGAAGAGAAGGAAAGATAGCATGAGATGTCCAGGATACTCATATCGGAGTTTACCAGGAGGTCTTGTGCCATTTCTATTTTCTTTTCCCGGATATAGTCACTGATGGACATGCCGAGTTCTGCGGAAAAAGTCCGTGAGAGGAAACTGGTGGAAACCTTCGTATGATCGGCCAGATCCTTCAAGGTGATCCTTTCGCAGAGATGCGCATAAATGTAGTCCAGACTCATATTTACACAACGGGACAGGTGTTTGTCACGGAGCACGAGCCGCATATGTCCGGTGAATTCCAGAAGCATTTCATCATGGATCAGTTCCACATCGTCCTCCGTTTTCGCATGGTCCAGTTTCCGGATGAAGAAATCGCTCAGACGGAAGGCCTTCTCGGGTTCAAGACCCTGCTGTATGCAGATGCGGGTAAGGATCCCGGTGGTGATCACCATATGGTATTTCAGATTCAGGATCGGATCAACGGACAGAATCCCGACACCGCTGCTGTCCCTGAAACGATGCTCTGCGATATTTTTACGAATGGCGGGAATATCCCCGTTGGCGGCTTTATGGAAGAAGAGAATCTCTTCCTTTATGTCCCGGTGCATTTCATTTTCAGTTGATTCATAATAGTTACTTAAGTTCATTTTACCCTTCCTCGGAAAAGAAATTCATAACGAGCAGTATTATACCACAAATGGTTAATGATTTTTATATAATTTATGGAAAAATGTTAATTTTTCAGTTGTGTTTTCTGCGTGATTTGCAAAACAGGAATTGCTGTGCTATAATCCCCCTCTGACAGGGAAGGAATCATTCCCGTGATTTTGGTTTGGTGAAGGAGGAAAAGTAACATGAGAAAGAAAGTAGCAGCACTGGTATTAACACTTGGACTTGCACTCTGTTTTACAGGATGTGGTGACAAGAAGGACGATTCCGGAAACAGCGGTTCCACACAGGGTTCCTCACAGGAAGCAACAACTGAGGCTCCGAAGGGGAAAACAGAAAGCTGGGGCAATTATTCCGAGTTCTTTGTTCCGGAAGGTATGAAGTATACACCGGGTTCACAGATCGATAAGGAAGATCAGAAAGCTTTCTGGATCCAGAAAGAGGATGATCCGATGAAGTATTATCTGTTCGGTGAAACTACCGCAGAACAGGCTGAGAAGGATGTACAGACTACAATGGATCTTAACAAGTCTTCCAATCCTACAGAGGTTACTCTGAAAGCCGGAGATTATGAGTGGAAGGGTGTTACCTATAAGTACAGCGGAACCACGGATGTTTCCATGTTGTACGCAGAAATCGGCGGAAAGACCATAAATGTAAGAATCGGCGGTTATGCATACGATGAGGATTCAACAAAGGCAATCCTGGCATCCATTAAAGTGAAATAGTTTCGGAAATTATGAAGCCTTCTGACCTATGGAGATTACCATAGGCCAGGAGGTTTTTTTTCGTTCCGGGTTACGTGCCCGGTCTTTTGAGCAGGACTTGATCCTTATTTCAAGTATCAAGAATCAATAACAAAATCTTTTATGCAACAGGATTGCTTGTCGGCATCCTGGTTTATGCGGTATACTGTGTGTGGAATGAGAGTTACTTTGCACTGAATCAGAAGACAAATGTGGCCATTGTATTCTTTGTTCTGTCCGGTTTGCTCAATCTTTTTATCGCATTTTCGGGAATCCTGGGTGGAAGCATGATCGAAAACGGCAGGTTTACGGAGAAGTTCCTGAATCTGGAAATCGGGATCATATTCCTGATCCTTATGGCTGTGATCGTAATAAGGAAAATGTACAACAAGATAAAAGATGAGGCAGAGGATGACGATTCTGCGGAAACAGAGGAAATGGAATAAGTCCGGGGAGGTGTGTGATGAAGAATCTACGATTATAATCCGCCCATTAAACTCTGTCGTGCAATCTGCAGGGTGCTGGGGAAAACGCTGGATGAACTCTTTTGGGAGGATGAATAAAACCTCTTTGGTTACATGTGGAAGGAGGAAAATATGAATCTGTATACACTGGGTAAGACCGGGATCACGGTCCCGCAGAATGCCTTCGGGGCATTACCGATCCAACGGGTCAGTCAGGAGACAGCGGTACATTTACTGCGGGAAGCTTATAAAGGCGGGATGCGTTTCTTCGATACGGCAAGAGCCTATTCGGACAGTGAAGTAAAAATGGGGGCAGCCTTCAATGATGAATTCCGGGAGAGTCTCGGGATCACACGGGAGGATTATTATATCGCATCAAAAACACAGGCTGTGACACCTGATAAGTTTTGGGAAGATCTGGAGACCACGCTGAACAATCTGAAGACGGACTATCTGGATATTTATCAGTTCCACTGTGTACAGAAATGCTTCCGGCCGGGAGACGGAACCGGAATGTATGAGGCCATGGTGGAAGCGAAGGAGCAGGGGAAGATAAAGCACATCGGGATCACTGCCCATCTGATCGGAGTTGCGGAAGAGATCGTGGAAAGCGGATTATATGAAACCCTGCAGTTCCCCTTCTCATATCTGGCAACGGAAAGAGAAATCCGGCTGGTCGAAGCCACCGCAAAGGTGGATATGGGCTTTATCGCCATGAAGGGTCTTTCGGGTGGACTCCTTACGAACAGTGAGGCCTGTATGGCATACCTCAGCGGATATCCGGTGCTTCCGATCTGGGGAATCCAGAGGGAGGAAGAACTCAGGCAGTGGCTTTCCTTCTTTGAAAGGGATGCGGAAATGACGGATGAGATCCGGGCGTTCATAGAAGAAGACCGGAAAAACCTGATGGGAGATTTCTGCAGGGGCTGTGGTTACTGTGCGCCCTGTACGGTGGATATTCAGATCAATAACTGCGCAAGAATGTCCCAGCTGATCCGGCGCGCGCCTTCGGAGAATTTCCTTTCAGAGGAATGGCAGGGCCTGATGGGGAAGATCGAAGAATGTATCGATTGCGGTGTGTGTAAGCCCAGATGTCCCTATGGCCTGGACATCCCCACATTACTCAGAAAGAACCTGGCGGATTACAAAGAGATTTTGTCCGGTAAGGTTAAAATATAATGATTCCGGGCGGCGGAGAGAAGAGAAAGAGATCCTGTCCGGCAGAGGGAAGATGTGGATAGAGATATAGATATAGATATAGATAGAGATATAGATATAGAGAGGAAGAAAATATGCGGATCAGAAGAAGAAAGTTTCTTGCGGTAATTTTGGTATTCATGTTTACCCTGTCACAGCCACTCACGGCATTTGCGGCAGACGGGGATGAACCACAGGTTTATTCTGAGGAATATATGGGGACGGAATACTATTCGAAGCTTCAGAAGGCTCTGGAGGATACGACCGGCAAGAGCACCATGGAACGTGTTCTTGCGATCGCAAATTCACAGGAGGGATATAAGGATTATCCCATGAGCAGTACCACGCCGGAAGCGGCACGGGAAGCCGGATATCTTTGGACCGGAAAAGCATATTCCGGACCGCAGAGTGGTTCCGGAAATACCGAGTATACCCGCTGGGCACAGGAATATGTCATGGGCAGGAGCGGAGATGAACTCTATCTGGATTGTGACTGGTGCGCGATCTTTGCCAGCTGGTGCATGTATCAGGCCGGATATTACAGTGAGGCGGAACTGAAGAAATATTTTTATTCTTATTATGCCGATCCGAGGGAAGAGAAAACAGCAGGTTCCTGGATCGAGGCCTTCAACTTTGAAAATGAAAATGTCTGGTATACACCGAAGGCAGCGGGGAAAGTGGAGGCCTACAGCTGGGGGCATTACACGAATACCGATATCGATCCCTATCAGCTCCCTTATCAGCCCGGCGGGTTGGTCTTCTTCTCCTGGGATGCGTCAGGGAAGTATTTCAGCCATGTGGGGATCGTGGTGAGCTACGATCCGGAGGAGCATATACTCACTTATATCAACGGAAATGTGGAAAATGCGGTAACAACCCGTGTCATGGATCTGGACGAGGATGAAGAATACCACGGGCAGATCAAGACACAGAATGCAAACCGTATTATGGCATTTGCAAAGTATGATGCCTACACAAAGCCCGGGCAGAAGACGATCACTGCAGATCAGACGGAGTTTTCCTGGAAAAGGGAATCCGGTGAATCCATAAATATCAAGACAGATTCCGCATCGAAGACCGTTCTTCTTACAGCGGATTGCGGTTACTGGGACAGTAACATGACATGGCCGTCACAGCTGATCCTTCGTTACGGGGAAGTGACCATCGGACAGGGAATACTAAGTGAACTTCCGGACGGAGACAATAAGATCAAACTTGATTTTGCGGATGGATCACTGGAAATAAAGGTAAATATCTATACGCCTGAGATCGAGGCGGACGAAACTACATTTGTCTGGAACCGGAATTCCGGAAAGGGAATCGAGGTTAAGACGAATTCCGCGTCCTCCTCCCTGGTGGTTTACGGTGACGGTTTTGTCGGCAGGAGCAAGACAGGGGAAGTGCAGCTGGAATCCGGTGTTGTTACACTTACGCCGAGACTCCTTTCAAATATGGCTGACGGCAAAGGTCAGCTGACGCTGGTATTCGGGGACGGAAACCTGACCCTGCACATTACGGTATATGTGACCGGATGGCAGAAGGAAGACGGCCGCTGGTTTTATTATACGAAGAACGGAGTGAAGAAAACCGGGTGGCTGACGATTGCTGACAAACGCTATTACATGGATGCGACAGGTGTGAGACAGACCGGCTGGAAGCAGATCTCCGGGAAGTGGTATTACTTTAACTCAAACGGTGTCATGACAACCGGGTGGAAGAAGATATCGGATAAGTATTATTATTTTGCCAAGAACGGAATAAAGAAAACCGGATGGATCACCCTGGACGGGAAGCGGTATTATCTGGATGCTGCAGGTGTAAGGCAGACCGGCTGGAAGCGGATCAACGGAAAGAAATATCACTTCGCTGCAAACAGGATCATGGCAACGGGCTGGAAAAAGATCTCCGGAAAGAATTATTACTTCGGAACAAACGGAGTGATGGCAAAATCCGAGTGGGTAAGCGGACGGTGGATCGGCGCAAACGGAGTCTGGAGTTACAAACCCCGTGGCAGCTGGCATAAGAATTCCAAAGGAAAATGGTTCGGTGATACCAGCGGATGGTATGCAAAGAACCAGACGCAGAAGATCGACGGGAAGCTGTATACATTTGATAAGAACGGATACGTAAAG
>CADBOV010000163.1 GCA_902796385.1 uncultured Lachnospiraceae bacterium | reverse complement strand
TTAGGCGGGTGCTCATAAGAAAGTTTTGATTCAGAACTGATTTGGGCATCTGTCTGACAAGGTTGGCAAAAGCAGAATCCCTGACTACTGTTTTTCTGCAGTGGTCAGGGATTTTTGTCTCTTTAGCTCAGCGCAATATGCGAGATGAACTTTATACTTTTTTACTGTTATTCAAAAGACGGCATATCAGCAGTGTGATTCCACCCGAGGCAATTACAACGAGGATATCTGCAGGGGCCAGCACCAGTTTTCCTAAACCGTCAAACAGAAAACCTTGCCCAAATCTGTACAGATTCCCGTTCAGCAAGATCATTTCACCAATATACATGAAAACCGTAACCAAAATGGCTGTTATTGACGGAATGATCTCTGATAGTATCTTTCTCTTTCCCAGCGTGAAGGACCCGACAAACACTCCCATTGTGACGCCAAGCAAGGCAAAGAAAACCGCCATTAAGACAGCCGAGAGCGGAGAAACCGTTAATTCCCCGGTGCGATAAAAAGCCGTAAAGCAGGCCCAGATACACATTCCCAGGAAGATCACAGCGGTAACGGCCTGTATGATCAGTGCCCTTTTCCTGCTGTCATTGCCCGACCGGATCATCTTCGCAAAGCCATAAAAACAATTCAAGATCGACACAATAATCACGACGGATATCAAATAAAAATGGATCTTAAAGGCTGGACTGTAGCCGCCCAGCAGAACGTCAACGGCCTCCCAGGTTCTGGTTTCAAACTGCTCCGGAGGTATATAGCACAATGACATTTGCCAGCTTTCCAGGGGGATCAGTTCCTGCGTCTGCACAAGGACCTTCGTTTCCATGATTCTTTCAGTGATGAAGAATACCACGGTAGAAATAACCGTTCCCCAAAGAAGGTCGAGTTTCCGGAAGATTCTTTGAAGCAAAGGAATCAGTAGAACCCCGATAATAACAGCAACGGCAATCGGTGTATATGGAATGACATATTTAGGGTACTCTTCTAAGGGAACAGCGCCATTCTGAGCCATTTTAACCAGAACCCGTATGCCCATATACAGTGGATAAGCAGAAACAGCGATAACCGCTACCAAGGAAAGCAGATAAAACTTTCTATACTTTGAATCTTTCATTTTTCATTACCCCCTTGTCCAGCCTATGTAATTTTGATAGACGGTACAATGCTTATATCCGGCGCCAAATTGAGAACTGACCAGACCAGCCCAAATCCCTTCCATCGTTGCCGTCGGATCATCCACTAGCACATAATTGTCGTAAGTTGAGTAAAGAGCTGTTGAAGAAGGCGCATCCCCAGTGAAATGGAGCAAGTACTGAAACGTCTCCTGATAATCCAACGCTTCCACATTGCTTTCCCGTACCTTTACCGAGTATTCTTTTCCATCGTATTCGACCAGATAAAAGAACAGCTTGGGATACTGATCTTTCTCTTCTTCATACAGTTCCTCGCTCATATGCTCTTTGTCCAAAATGTAATAATGAGCACATAAAACAGTTGCCGGAAACCCGCTCATTACAGTTTGATAAAATGAATCCCATACTTCATTGCCTGACGTGCAGCCTTGCCTTTCAAAAACGACAGTGTCTGTTTTCCTTGACAGTTCAAGAGCTTCGTCCGCGGAACAGACAGTTCCAAAAATCGTCATCATATTCTCATTGGTGGAATCACTGTTATCAGACATTTCACTCTTCCCATTATCTTTCAAACATGAAACAAGCAGTGCGACCGAAACAATCAACAGCAGCAATATAACACTTCGTTTCATTTCGAACTCCATTCTTTTACCCCGCATTTGTCAGTAGGGTATATATGATAGCCAGAATCAGTATTGTAAAACCAGCAGCAGAAACCACAGTCATCTGTTTATAGGACAATACATTCTCTATACGCATTCGTACTTTTGCTCCGCCAAAAGCAGATGCAAAAAGGCTCTTGCTTTGGCTGCAATTCAGAAGAGTTCTAGCGTATTCCTTTCGTTCTTCATCGTTGTATGCAGATATGGCGGCCTCGTCGCAGGCAAGCTCCAAATCAGCAAGAAAAACTTTCAGAAACACCCATGAAAAGGGATTGAACCAATGGATCGCCGCCGCCATGAAGCCTAACAGTCTCCATAGGTTATCTTTTCGGTGAATATGGGTTTTCTCATGTTGAAGCACATATTTTAGATTCTGATCGGCATAAGAGCTCGGTAAAACGATCCTGGGCCTAATGATTCCGTAGACAGCCGGACTCTCAACCTTATCTGACAGGAAAACATTATTCTCCACATGCTTCGATTCTTTGATTTCACGTTTTGTCGCTGCATACAGGATCG
>CADBOV010000162.1 GCA_902796385.1 uncultured Lachnospiraceae bacterium | reverse complement strand
GAAGCGTCCGGAAAAGAAGGAAGAAAAGCATCCGCATCCGGAGAAGAAGGAAGAAAAACGTCCTGCAAAGAAGGAAGTGAGACATCCGGAGAAAAAAGAAATAAAGCATTCGGTGAAAAAGGAAGCAAAACATCCGGAAAAGAAATATGAAAAAAAGAACGAACCTTCGGAAAAAACACCGAAGGAAAATGACAAACCGGAAGGGGAGAAGTGATTCTCCCCGGTTTTCATGCATGGATCTATGAGAAGGAACCACAATATCTTGTATTTCTGTGCAAAATCTGTTAAACTAATTAGTTAGGATAACAATTATGAAGTGGCAGGAGGCCAAAGGCTTTGAACTTCAATAAATACAGTCTACAGAGAAAACAGAGAAAGCTTGTTTCGAAAGGTCAGAGAAACGAACGCCGGCTCTTTATCACCGGGTTCAAGGTCATACTGGCTCTCTTTGTGTTTGCAATCGTGATCATGGCGGGTGCCGGCTTCGGAATGATGAAGGGTATGCTGGACAATGCGCCGGATATTGATTCCATCAGTATCAAGCCGAAGGGATTCAAGACGATCATCTGCGATCAGTCCGGCAAGGAGATTGATTCCCTGTCCACGGTCAATTCCAACAGATCTTACGTTTATTATGATGAGATCCCGAAACTGATGGTTGATGCATTTGTTGCCATCGAGGATGAGCGGTTCTGGGAGCATAACGGTATCGATGCAAAGGGTATCTTCCGTGCAGCCCTCAGGCTGATCACAACCAGGGATTCCAGTCAGGGTGCATCCACCATTACACAGCAGCTGATCAAGAACCATGTATTCAATGTCGGTATGGATGAAAAGACATTCCTCCAGAGACTGACGCGAAAGGTTCAGGAACAGTATCTGGCTGTCGAACTGGAAAAGCGATATGACAAAAAGCAGATCATGGAATACTACCTGAATACGATCTATCTCGGTCAGGGTGTAAACGGTGTTGAAGCGGCTGCGCAGAGATATTTCAACAAGGGTGTCATGCAGCTGAAGCTTTCCGAGATTGCCATGATCGCCGGAATCACGCAGAATCCTTACGGATATGATCCGGTTCTCTATCCGGAGAATAATGCGGAGCGCCGTAAGTGGGTGCTGTATAAGATGAAAGAACTGGGGTATATTACCGAAGAGGAATATACGGGAGCCCTGAATGACAATGTTTATGCCAGAGTCAAGAAGATCGCCGAGGTCCGTGAGGAGAATGCAACCTTCAACTCCTACTACATGGATGCACTGATGTGGGCATTCGTTGAGGATCTGGAGGAGATCTACGGTATGACGCAGGCCGAGGCATTTACGGAAATGTACACCGGCGGTTATACCATTTATTCCACGCAGGATGCAAAGATCCAGGAGATTTGCGACAGGGTCATCAATACACCGGATTATTATCCGTCGAAACAATCGGTGGCGCTGGATTACCGACTAACCCTGCTGGATCCGGACGGTAAGACCACCTATAACTATGATTCCAATACGCTTGTAAATTATAACCGCGAGCTGACGGGAAATTATAAGTATAATAATATCTATCCGGATGAAGAAATGGCACGTGCTGCTGCAGAGACCTATAAAGAGGCCATGATGCAGGAAACGGGTGCGGCCTTCAACGCGGAGGAGTTTAAGCTGAAGGTTCAGCCGCAGATTTCCTTCTCGCTGATCGATCAGCACACCGGATACATTAAAGCGATCGTCGGAGGACGAGGGGAAAAGACAGAGAACCTGGGCTTTAACCGTGCCACCGATGCGACACGACAACCGGGATCCACATTTAAGGTGCTTGCCGCCTTCGGACCCTACATCGATACCGGCGGATGTCTTGCCTGCTGCTTTGATGATGCTCCTTACGAGTTTGAGAACGGAATCAAAGTAAGCAACTGGTACGGTGGTTACAGGGGTGTCCAATCCCTTCGTACGGCAATCAAGGATTCCATGAATATCATTGCGGTAAAGACCATTACGGAACTGACGCCGCAGGTGGCATACGATTATCTGATCAACGACGGATTTACCACGCTGGTTGATCATTATACCACCAGCAACGGAGATGTACTTTCGGATACGCATCAGGCCCTTGCACTGGGAGGTATCACACACGGTGTTACAAACCTTGAACTGACAGCGGCTTATGCATCCATTGCAAATATGGGAATTTACCGGAAGCCGGTATTCTATTCCAAGGTTTATGATCACGACGGACAGATCCTGATCGATAATACAAATCCGGATGATCCGAAGCGTACCAGAAGAACCATGAAGGCTACCACCTGCTGGCAGCTGATCTCCGCCATGCGGGACGTTGTGACCAGTGGTACCGGAACCGCGGCAAGAATGAGAACAGGTATCTACAATGTCGGTAAGACAGGTACCACATCCGAGGACTACGATCTGTGGTTCTGCGGAATGACGCCTTATTATACAGCGGCGATCTGGTATGGATGCGATTCAAATGTGGACAACGGAAACTCCGTTATCCATGAAAATATCTGGCGGGACATCATGGATGAGATCGCCGAACTGGAAGGCCAGGATCCGGATCTTGAATGGGAGAAGCCGGAGGGGATCACAAATGTTTCCCTTTGCCAGATAACAAACCAGCTGCCGGCAGAAGCATGCCCGGTCAGCACGGATATCTGTGCATCCGATGCGATTCCGGAGAAACGATGTGGTGGACATGAAAGTATAGAAATGTGTCTGGATTCGCATCACCTTGCAACAAATACATGCCCGAACAAGAAAAAATTTACGGTCCAGAGAGATGAGGACGGAAAGAAGATCCTGATGGGCTGTGACTTCGATTATGACCAGAATGCACTGGTTGAACCGTGTCCGCTCCATCCTGCAGAGGCTGAAAAGAGCAACATCACGACCAGCGCAGGCCCGGGAGGATCCATCACAAAATCCACCAATGTGGAACTGGGACAGGATTTCACCGTATACATTTCACCGAGAGCCGGATATGCAATTGATGATGTTATAGTTGACGGCGTAAGTGTCGGACCGGTAGCATCTTATACATTCACGGCAGTGGACGGACCGCATACCATTTCGGTTACCTTCCGGAAGACCGGAGGCGGAGAAGAACCTCCGACCGAGACACCGACCGAGCCTCCGACGGAACCGCCGACCGAGCCTCCGACGGAACCCCCGACGGAGCCGCCGACAGAGCCTCCGACAGAGCCCGATCCGCCGGAACCGGATCCACCGGAACCGGATCCATCGGAAGGAACGGAATGATCCACAAGTTCATATAATGTTTTTCTTTCGGAAAAGGCCTGCGGCCGCAGGTCTTTTCCGAATTAAATTTACAGGTTATATTTCTAATCATCACAGGTTTATATTTCTGTTTAAGTTCATATTTCCGTTTTAAGTTTATATTTCCTTTTTTCAGGTTTAATTTCCATAGT
>CADBOV010000161.1 GCA_902796385.1 uncultured Lachnospiraceae bacterium | reverse complement strand
GGCTGTTTACGCTTATGGGAGCTCTTCTTCTGACACTGATCAGTTCATTTACTTATTCCAAAGCAGCCTGGAAGAGCGGCAAAGCAGTTGCTGCGGCTGTGATCATCTGTATTCTGTACCTTGCAATGATCGGCTCGGGAGCGGCTTATGTGCTGTTCCGGGAACCTGCCGGTTCTAATGTCGTCAAAGATCCGACAACAGATAAAACAGAGGGTCCTGTCACCACAACAGAAAGGCCGGAGGAACCAACCTCAGAACCGACAACACCAACCACAGTATCCACCGAAGGTACTACAGCCGCAACTACGGAAGAACCCAAATTCCCGGGACCTTCGGATGAAGTGTATGTTAATTATATTGACCTGATTTTTGCAAAGCATTATCTGAATCATGATAGGGGCTGGGCAGAGACAATCAGTACCAGCGTCAGTTTAACGATGGCCAATGAAACGGGATATGATGAGATAGCGAATGCCCTGAATCAGAACGTTCCATATATCATTGAAATCAGTCAAAAAGGAACGGTAAAGAGCCGGGCAGGTATTCCGATGAAATATGTGAAGGAAGATCTGGAGAACAGTCTTTTCCATAATCCGGGGCCTTCATTAAAATATACCGCCAGAGGAGCAGATCACTGGCTGGTCACCGTAAGGGATAATAAACCGATCGTGTATATAGCAACCGCAAACGAATCGAAAGTCTGGCAAATATCTCCTCAAATGGATCCGGATTATGATGTCATATTACCGGAACAACCCGCCGGCATTGAAGAATGGGCCAAAAAACATGAAGACTGGATTAGAAAGACATACGGCGGTGACGAGAATAACTATACTGAAAAGTATGAAAACATTAACAGCCTGACATCTGATGAAAAAGACGTCATCAATTATTTAAAAAAACACACGGTACCAAGTGCAGAAATCGATTTTGATACAATGATGAAAAAGTCCGGGAAAAATGCAAGGTGGTCTGTCATGAATTATGGAAGTGGCAATTACGAAGTTCATGCATATGTAGATGGAGTGCATTTGGATCTGGAAGATGAAAACGGTGTGGAGTACAAGATTGAGTACAACGATGCGGAAATCAAGATTGTATTTATAATTAAAAAAGAAGATGACAGAAAATATGTAACCACTAGTAATGATGTGTACGTAAATGGGACTGTTCAAAGCCAATTCAATAGAATTGAGGTCTATAACAGCATGTGCCAGCAATAAATATACCGGAATATCGGAAGATTCTTAGCCTACTATTGTCAAAAAAGGAGAAACTATGAAACTCATCTTTGCCTCGGACAGTTTCAAAGGAACATTATCATCTGCAGAAATCTGTACGCTGCTTGAAAAAGCTGCGAAAGAGGTCTACGGAGAATCGAATGTAAACTGCATAGGTCTTCCTGTGGCTGACGGCGGAGAGGGTACGGTTGATGCTGTCCTTGCGGCAAAACATGGAGAACGGATCAAAGTACAGGTACATGGTCCCCTTATGGAAGAACGAGAGGCGTTCTATGGATGCCCGGATCCGGACCATGCCATCATGGAAATGGCAGCAGCCTCCGGCCTTACATTAGTACCCAAAGAGCTTAGAAACCCGCTCAACACCACAAGCTTCGGAGTCGGAGAAATGATCCTGGATGCCCTAAACCGGGGGATCCGTGACATCACGATTGCCATCGGAGGAAGCGCTACAAATGACGGAGGTATGGGGTGCCTTACCGCACTGGGTGTCAAACTTCAGGATGAATCAGGGAATCCGCTGGACGGAAAAGGTATGAATCTGGAGAGAGTCCGCAACATAGACCTCAGCGGTCTTGATCCGGGACTTAGAAAGCATAGTATTATCCATGACCATATCCATGACCATATCCATGACCATGATCCGTCGGTTCAGGATATTAAGCTGACTATAATGTGTGATGTGACGAATCCTCTTTGTGGCGTAAACGGAGCCACCAGAGTCTACGGTCCCCAGAAGGGCGGAACACCGGAGATGATCGAGCGTCTGGAACAGGGAATGCAGAACTACCGGGATGTGATCCGTAAGGAACTGGGGGTGGATGCGGACACGATCCCCGGAAGCGGAGCTGCCGGTGGACTCGGTGCGGCTTTATCAATCTTTCTCGGAGGACAAATACGCTCCGGCATTGATACGGTGCTTGATCTGATTGATTTCGATAAACACCTGGCGGATGCAGATCTTGTGATCACAGGCGAAGGACGGGCAGACGCACAAAGCTGCTGTGGTAAGGTGCTGCAGGGTGTTGGAAAGAGAGCAAAAGCTGCCGGAATCCCCGTGATCGGTCTCTGCGGTTCCCTTGGAGAAGGTGCAGAAAAGCTCCTGGATCATGGCATCACCAAGCTTCTCACAACCTCCGAACCAGGAATGCCGCTGGAAGAAGCCATGCGCCGTGCAGAGGAATTATATTACCGTAGTGCAGTACGGATGTTTAAAGAATGGGGAAAGGAGTAATAATCATGCCGAATAATTCTTTCGCAGAGATGACACAATCGGAACTGGAAACTATCGCAGTAAATGATCCGGATTCGGATCGCCGGTATCATGCCATAGAACGGCTGTGCAATCAGCAATTGCTGTATGACATCACCATGAAGGAACACATTACCGCGATGAAGAAGGCAGCCATAAACGGCATCTACGACATTTCTCTTCTGGATAAGATCCTTGAAGAAACAGACGATTATTTCTTTAAAAATGATGTAAAGGACAGAAGAAGAGAGGTTCTGCTGGGGCAATCCCAATGTTCGAGTTGCGGGAAAAAGTATACCCGGGAAGAACTGGACAACTGTCGCTGTACGTGTGGCGCAGAAGTGCATAACTTCACGATCTCAGAGGAAGTGATCCTGGAGGAAGATGAGAATAAACAATACTACGCCCGTATGATCTATAAAACCTGCAGCCGTTGCGGGAAGAGAAATGCAGGGCAGAAGTATGAGCGATGGGGCACAGATGCAGACTAGAGCACATAACTAACAAATCACTTACGAATCAAATCACTTACGAATCACTTACAAATCAAATCACTTACGAATCATATACAAACCAATTTAGAAAGGTACAAAAAATGGAACTGTTTGATGGAAGGCCGGAGTCTGTGGAAGGACGGCTGCCGCGCGAGATAAGAACTTATGATTATTTGGACCGCCTGGGAATCCCGTATCAGCGGACGGACCATGAGGCTGCAGACAACATGGAGGCATGCTACGAGATTGACAAGATTCTGGGGGTTGTGATCTGCAAAAACCTCTTCCTCTGTAACCGGCAGAAGACAAATTTCTATCTACTGATGATGCCGGGAAAGAAGAAATTCAAGACGAAGGAGCTGTCCAGCCAGATCAACTCGGCGCGACTTTCCTTTGCGGATGCGGAGGATATGCTCCGGTTTCTGGATATTGAGCCGGGAGCCGTAAGTATCATGGGATTGATGAATGATACGGAACATGAGGTACAGCTTCTGATCGATGAGGATGTACTGAAGGATGAATATGTTGGCTGTCACCCCTGTGTATGCACCTCCAGCCTGAAGCTTCGCACACAGGATATCATGGAGAAATTCCTGCCGGCTACGGGGCATGCGGCGAAAGTGGTGCATCTGATCGGAGAAGACTGATCATTTCATTGCCGGAATCAAAAGGTTTTTTGTTTCCGGCAATCTGTGTTATAATGAATGACAGGAGCCGTAATAGCGAACAACACCAAAAGACGTGAAAGACCGGGATCGTAACGGCAAACCAAACTGAAAGGTAAGGATGACGGAATCTTGGATGATAACAGAATTATAATGAAAAAATATAAACAGTACCTTCTGCCGTCACTCCTGACTTCCCTGGCTCTTGCGCTGAATGAGTTCGTGGACTGCATGCTGGTTTCGAATCTTCTGGGAAGTAATGCGCTGGCGGTTGCAAATATCGGCTGTCCGGTGATCCTTCTTATCGCAGCGTGCTACGTGCTTCTGGGAAACGGAGGATCCATCCTTTATGCTATCTTTCTCGGAAAATGGGATCAAAAATCCGCCGGCAG
>CADBOV010000160.1 GCA_902796385.1 uncultured Lachnospiraceae bacterium | reverse complement strand
TCCCTCATTCGGATATTTTTTTTCTTCATTCGTTCGTCCCATTTTCATGGAATACTTTCCGTCTGCATTTCGGAATCAGACTATAAAATACGCACCAAAGCATCCTTCCGGCCGCCTTGGTGCGTACTGCTTGCAACTGGCTGCCATAAACAATTCGCAGGAACTGTCCTTTAGGCCCTCATAGCTTTGTGTCATCACGTTTCCGTGATTTTACCTAATACGAATATGAAGTTTTTTCGTTCGTGGTAACTGATTCAGATTATATCATTTCCAAGTGAAAGAATGGTGGGCATGATGCCCACCAAACACGGATTTTATCTGATTTTTCTTTTTTCACATCACCCACGGCCGATCCGTGATATAATATCAGCATATGCAACGTCAACATTTACACGCGGGGGGATATTATGGACGAATCAACCACAAAGGAACTGGAGCGGGTACTTTCCGGTATCGATACGACAAAGGAAATGGATAAGTTTATGGAGCATCCGAAGGTGAAGGACAGTTTCACGGATTTCCGCACCTATTTCCGGTCTTTGCCTGCTGTACATACCCTGACCGATACAGATCTGATCCAACGCAGCGGTGTGGAGAAATCCTATTACTACCAGATCATGAAGGGTGTCCGGAAACCCAGCAGGGATAAGGTTCTCCGTCTTTGCATCGGAGCCGGTCTTTCGCTCCGTGAGGTCACGCGCGCCCTGGAGCTGAACGAGTCCGCTCCTCTCTATCCCAAAAACCGACGCGACATCATTCTTACGGTTGCGATCAATCAGCATGCAAATGTGATCGACACAAATCTGCTGCTTGACCGGTATGACGAGGCCGTATTATCCTGAATGTCCTCGTTTTTGGGGACATTTACCGGGTTTTACCGGGTATATGTTCCGATCTTGTTCCCGTTAGAATCATATATCTCGATCCGCAGGAGCGTTGCACTGGCTGAGGTACTTGATGAATTCTTATAAGATATCGTATCTTTTGATCCTGAAACAATCTTACGCGATCCGACAAGACTATATGAATTTCCGCTCCTGTCATAGGAAACAGCCCGATACCCCGTCATTCCTTCCTTCGGGCCTCCGGAAAATTCCAGTTCCAGTTTTACCTCATAATCATTCGCAGCCAGCTCCTTAAAGCTGACCTTCCACTCTTCAACGGATTTTGTCAGGGAATCGGCTCCCGTATAGTTTACTGCCTCCAGGTCTTTCAGATAAGCACGGGTTTTATCATCCGGATTATCAATATGCTCGCAACAGTAATAGTATTTGCATGTATTTGCCAGATCATCTGAATCCGCATAACCGTCCGCCCGGAGAAATTCCGTCACCGCCAGCGTATATTTCGCCTTTTCCATGTATTCCTTCCCGAGAAGGTAATTGCATTTCAGTTTCTGTTCTTTTGAATCCTTATATTCAAATATATCGATAAATATATCCGCCGCCTTCTTGTACTCGCCGGCGTCCAGGTAGTCCGTGGCCTTCAGATACGCACATTCGTTGATCTCCTCCGTGCGGTCGACCTGATCAATCTTGGTCAGTTCAGTAAAGAACTTTGTTACAGTATCATACTCCTTCGCAGCAAAGAGCTGTTTCTTATATTCCTCGATCGTGTTGTCCCGAATGATGGAGACCGGTTCCGACGCCGACGTCAGATTTCCGACAAGGGTGGAATACATGATGACCGTACGGGCTGCCAGGTTATTACTGATATCTTCTGAGGATTTATCCAGAAGGGCATTGCAAAGGGTCTGGAGCTGTTCCCCGTTATCGATTCCCTCTTTCTGCAGCCTCAGACAGGAATTCAGAGCATTTATCTCATCCGCCGGCATGAACGTGGATTTCCATGTTTCGATCTTTTCCTTTGCATCCGCCACATAGCCGTCACGGACCAGCTCCAGCTCACATGCCCGTATCTGGTTCTTGCAATCTTTATAATCCGTTCCACAGACTTTAAACTGTTCGATGGCCTCTTTAAACTTACCGGAATTCATCAGTTCGATTCCTTTTTCATATGCCGGCCGGCGAACAAAGTATTCCGGATATATTTCCTTTTTAAAATAGATACCGCCTGCAGTCAGAAGTGCGACGATCAGAAGTGAAACAACCACCCATTTGGTTTTTTTACTTCTGATTTTTTTCTTCAGCTGCTGTTTCCGATGCACGCTGTCCGGAATCGCGGGATCCCATAGTTTTTCTATGGCATCGCGGACCTCGGATACATTTTTATAACGTAATTCCGGCTGCAGTTTCGTAGCCTTTTCCACGATCTTCATGGCATGGGCGGAATCCGGCAGCATCCTTTTGATCAGTTGTCCCAGTGCGAAAATGTCCGTCCTCTGATCGGACTGTCCGAAACCGTACTGCTCGGGGGCAGCCAGTCCCTGGGTTCCCATCAGCACGGTATCTCTGGATTTGTCCGCCACAAACTGCTTCGCAGCATCATAATCGATGATCTTAACCGTCCCGTCCGATGTCAGCATGATGTTCGAGGCCTTGATATCCCTGTGAATGATCGGCGGTTTTGCGTTGTGAAGGAACTCCAGACCGTCGCAGATTTCGAGAAGGATCCGTTTCTTCTCTTCGAAGGGAAGTGTCTGTCCGGACGAAACTCTTCTTTCCTCGCCGGTTGTACCCGGACCCGATTTCTCTTTGCTTTCCAGAACCTCCTCCAGTGTTTTCCCCTGGATCAGTTCCTCGATCACCACCAGATTTCCTTCCTCCTGCCAGAAGAGATGAACGGAAGGCAGATTCCTGTGACTGTTTTCTTTCAGAAACCGAAAAACCGGAACACTATATACAGAAAGTACCTTCCTGTAATACAAATGTTCCGTCTCCGGATCCATCACGATGCTTTTTCCGTCCGTAAGTGTCCGCACCTCTGTGTATAGAGCGCCCTTTACGATTTCATCCAGGTCATTCCTCATGTTCGTCCTCTCCGGTTTTCGGTGATTTTCGGCTATCTTTATTATATTTTCATCTTACCAATGATCTCCTGTAAAATCAAGAAATGCAAATCTTCTTAAACAGCAACAAAAAAACTGCCGTACGATATGTACGACAGTTTTCTAAGTGCGGAGACGGAGGGATTCGAACCCTCGTGCCGGTTGCCCGGCAAACTGATTTCGAGTCAGCCCCGTTATGACCACTTCGATACGT
>CADBOV010000159.1 GCA_902796385.1 uncultured Lachnospiraceae bacterium | reverse complement strand
TGGGGTCGTGTTGAGAATCCGAAGAAGATCTTCAAGGTTGGCGATGAGGTTAAGTGCTTCATCAAGGAGATCAACGGTGAGAAGATCGCCCTCTCCCTTAAGTTTGAGGATCAGAATCCGTGGCTCAGCGCAGCTGAGAAGTATGCCATCGGAACGATCGTTACAGGCCGCGTAGCACGTATGACCGACTTCGGTGCATTTATCGTACTTGAGCCGGGAATCGACGCACTTCTTCATGTATCCCAGATTTCAAATGTACATGTTGAGAAGCCGGCAGACGTTCTTAAGACAGGCGAGACAATTACAGCAAAGGTTGTTGATTTCAAGGGACCTGAGAAGAAGATCAGCCTTTCGATCAAGGCACTCCTGAAGGATGCTGAGGATGAGGAAGCTGCAGAGGAAAAAACTGAACCGGAAGTTGAGACGGTTGCTTCCACTGAGGAAGCTCCCGAGACTCTGGATGTTCCGACAGAGGTTGCAGAGGCTGTAGAAGAGACTCCGGCTGCTGAGGAAGCTCCGGCTGAGGAAGCTGCAGAGGAAGCTCCGGCTGAAGAGGCTGCTGAGGAAGAGGCTCCGGCTACAGAAGAGTAATTTGATTTTTCAGGGGATGGTTCCGATGAACCATCCCTTTTCTTTTTCTGAACCGGATACGTACATCGAACAGTGCTTCAAAAATCGATAATTTCAAAAAATGCTTGATTTTTCGTATATGCTGTGCTAAACTATCGGAGTTGTGATCGTGGCGGTCCGCTGTATTCCGAATGATGAATAGAATGAACGCCTGATTTTATATCTTATTTTGGAGGTAGTTAAAATGAATAGCGTTGAGATCATGAAGAACATTGAGGATTCTCAGGTTCGCAAGAATGAGCTTTCTTTCAATGTAGGAGACACAGTTCGCGTATCTGCTATGATCAAGGAGGGAACACGTTCCAGAATTCAGGTTTTTGAAGGAACCGTGATCAAGAAGCAGGGTACAGGCGCTCGCAAGACCTTTACGGTACGTAAGAATTCCAACGGCGTTGGTGTTGAGAAGACATGGCCGATGAATTCCCCGCTGATCGAGAAGGTTGAGGTTGTTCGCCTTGGTAAGGTAAGAAGAGCTAAGCTTTATTATCTGCGTGACAGAGTAGGAAAGAGAGCAAAGGTAAAAGAAATCGTAAAGTAAAACCAGAACCGGAGTATGCATAAGACTCCGGTTTCTTTTTTAAGGAACCCGCATATGAAACGAAAGCATATCAGTGGGCAGGATTTTACCCTGCAGAGAAAAGAAACCGTAAATGAGATCAAGAAGCGTCGGAAGGAAGCCTTTAAAGAGGTCCGGGCGCTGCTTCTTGTTGTTTTTGCGGCTGCGGTTCTCGGATATGCGTTTGTCACATTTTGTTTTCAGACCGTTAAGGTGCGCGGTCCGTCCATGGACCCGACGCTTTCGGACGGTGAGACGGTGATCATCAATAAGCTGTCCTACACCTTCAGTTCCGTGGAACGGGGGGATATCGTGGCCATAAAGCCCATTGGTACAGACCAGTATTATGACATCAAGCGGGTGATCGGTCTTCCCGGCGATAAGGTTGCCATCGTTGCCGGAAGGTTTGTGATCAATGATAAGGAACTGGATGAATCCTATGATCTGGATGAGATCACTGCTCCGGGTCGTCTGACCAGTCCCATCACCCTCGGTCAGCAGGAATACTTTGTGATCGGGGACAACCTGGGAAGCAGTGAGGATTCACGCTTTTCTACTTATGGAAATATACAGAAATCGGAAATTCGTGGAAAGGTTTTCTATCGGCTGACGAAAGGCCGGAGAGGACGGATCGGGTAAGAATTATGGAGATACAATGGTATCCGGGACATATGACAAGTGCCCGCCGGATGATGCAGGAGAATATCAAACTGATCGATATCGTGATCGAACTGTTGGATGCCCGCGTCCCGGGAGCAAGCAAGAATCCGGACATTGATGAACTGGCAAAAGGAAAATACAGGCTCCTGATCCTGAATAAAACGGATCTGGCGGATCCTTCCGTTACAAAGAAATGGAAGGAATACTACGAGAAGCAGGGCTTCCGGGTGCTTCTCATGGATTCCAGAAACCGGAAAGAGGCAAATGCCGTAGGAAATGCCGTACAGGAGGTTTGTAAGGAGAAGATCGAGCGTGACCGGAGGAAGGGAATCGTCGGACGGCCCATTAAGGCCATGATCGTGGGGATCCCGAATGTGGGCAAATCCACATTTATCAATTCCTTTGCAGGACGGGCATCCGCCAAAACCGGGAATAAGCCCGGCGTTACAAAGGGAAAGCAGTGGATCCGCATTTCCAAGGATATGGACCTTCTTGACACACCGGGGATTCTCTGGCCCAAATTTGAGGATCCTGAAGTGGGAACGGCTCTTGCATGGATCGGCTCGATTAATGATGATATTTTGGAGCTTACAGGGCTTTCGGAAAAGCTGCTGGTTTTTATGCAAAAATACTATTGCAATCTACTGTAGGATAGGTATAAAATTACGGATGGTATGTCTGCGGCTGAGGGATTGGCTCAAATCGCGGATGTCCGAAAATGTGTAAAAAAAGGAAATGAACCGGATCTTGATAAGGCAACAAAGTGCCTTTTGGATGATCTCCGGAGCGGAAGGCTGGGTAAGATCACATTAGAGGTTCTGTCAGGGGATTAATATATGGGATACTTTGACGAAAACGAGAAGACAGAAGAGACACGGGAATCAGGAAGTAAGGCAGAAGAGATCGAGGCCCTGATCGAAGGTTCCGGTGCTCTCAGTAAAGAAGAAAAGCGTCTGGAAAAGGAACGCAAAAAAGAAGAAAAGCGTCTGGAAAAGGAACGCCGCAGGCAGGAAAAAATGGAACGCAGAATGCAGAAGGAAGGGATCGATGAACTTCCTGATGTCAGTATCGCGGATCTAAAACGCGCGGCAAAGGAAGCAGCGGAAGAATCCAAGCGTGCCATGGACGAAGTAGAGGGCAGAACCTCCGGACATGGTGCTCCGGAGGAGCAAAGCAGTGTATCGGATGTTATGCAGCAAACCTCTGAAGACAAGACTCAGAATACATTGACGGAAACACAGGCTGAATCACAGGAAAAAACGTCTGATGAGAAAGTGCAGACTGTGCAGGAAGAATCTCCTTCTGAACAGGATTCTGATCAAAGTGAAACGGGTTCTGAAAAACAGAGCAGAAAAAAGAAAAAATCAAAACGGAAAGACCGCCCCGAAGATGTGAATATCGTTAAGGATCTGCTCAGTCTGATCATTTATATCGGAATCGTGGTC
>CADBOV010000158.1 GCA_902796385.1 uncultured Lachnospiraceae bacterium | reverse complement strand
AAGATCTATGTATCCGAGGAAATCTCCGTGGGGATCGAGGAGTATCAGTTCGATCATCTGACCATTTCCCAGCCGGAGATCTCCGTACTGAATCTGGACAGTGAGGATAAGAAGGTTATCATCGCCGTTCCGGTGGAGAATATCACATATCAGGGAGAGCGGTTTGTGGCCTGCTTCATGGAAATCGACATGGATGAAATGCTGAAGGGCGTTTCCATGGAGTCCAATGATCAGGAGGTTACATTCTGTAATATCTACACCTCCGACGGAATCGCGCTCAGCAATATGGTCCTGGGCGGACTTGCGGAAGAGGATAACCTGCTGGAGGCTTTGTCCCATGCGGAGTTTGACAATGCATCCGATTACGAGAACGTTTTATCGGATTTTAAAAATGTAAGGCGGGGTGAGGTTTCCTTCATCTATCACGATATCCGGGAAACACTCAGTTATGTTCCGGTAAAGGGAACGAACTGGCTTTTAACCTATCTGATCCGGGAAAGCGTCATCAGCAACGAGATCGGTTCCGTATCGGACGGGATCATCCGCCGGAGTGTGATCCAGTCCCTGCTGACGGCTTTGTTCCTTTTCATCTTCTTTACGTTTGTCGTGACGCAGATGCGGAAGAATGCAAAACTTCTGGTTGAAAAGGAAACGGCAGAGGCAGAGAACCGGATCAAGCAGCAGGATCTGGAGCAGCGGCTGGAACTGCAGAATAAGCTGCTGGAGCAGGAACGCTACAGGGCGCAGCAGGACAGCATGATCACGGCACTTTCTTCCGATTACCGCAGTGTTTACTACGTTGATCTGGATGAGGACGATGCAGTCTGCTATCTGGAGGATAAACGCTTTGTGGAATCGCCGGCGCTTGGTACACATTTCACTTTCACAAGAGATTTTAAGGACTTCGGAGAAAATCATGTGGCAGACAGCTACAAGGAGGGATATTTTAAATTCATCGATCCGGATTACATCCGTGAGGAACTTCTGAAGCAGCCGGTCATCGCTTACCGGTTCCTGGAGATCCGGGATGGAAAGGAATCCTATGCCATGCTGCGAATGGCAGGCGTGCGTCATATGGAGGACCGGACGGATCACAGAGTACATGCCATCGGTGTGGGATTTACGGATATCGATGAAGAGATGCGGCAGTCCATGGCACAGCAGCAGATGCTCAGTGAGGCACTGGAAACGGCGGAGCAGGCAAACCGTGCGAAGACCGCATTTCTCTCTAACATGAGTCATGAGATCCGGACGCCGATGAATGCGATCATCGGTCTGGACAGCCTGGCACTCCGCAGTTCCGCTCTTGAACCGGAGACCCGGGAATACCTGGAGAAGATCGGTGGAAGCGCGAGACATCTGCTGGGGCTGATCAATGACATCCTGGACATGAGCCGGATCGAATCCGGACGCATGATCCTCCGGAACGAGGAGTTCTCCTTCCGGAATATGCTGGAACAGATCAATACCATGGTTATGTCCCAGTGCCGTGAAAAGGGACTGAAATACGAATGCAATATGGTCGGCGGTGTCAGTGATTATTACATCGGCGATGATATGAAGCTGAAGCAGATCCTGATCAACATTCTTTCCAATGCGATCAAATTCACGGATGCGCCCGGGGATATAACGCTGTCCGTGGAGCGGACCGCAACCTATGAGGATAAGGCAATCCTGAAATTTGTGATAAAGGATACCGGAGTGGGAATGGACAAAGCCTTCCTTCCGAAGATCTTTGATTCCTTTACCCAGGAGGACAGCAGTAAGAATAATAAATACGGAAGCACGGGACTGGGCATGGCCATCACGAAGAATATCGTGACGCTGATGAACGGAACCATTTCCGTGGAATCCGAAAAGGGAGTCGGCACGGAGTTTACCGTGATCGTTACGCTGAAGAACAGTGAGCATGACGGACCGTCCACCAACTATTTTAAGCCGGAGGATATGCGGGTTCTGGTGGTGGATGACGAGATGGTTGCCGCAGAGCATGCGCGGATCGTGCTTGAGGAAGTGGGGATCCGGGCGGATACCTGCTTTAACGGACAGGAAGCACTGCATATGGTTGATGTGGCCCATACGAAGCATCAGCCCTACAACCTGGTGCTGCTGGACTGGAAGATGCCGGAAATGGACGGCCTGGAGGTAACCCGGGAGATCCGGAAGCGGTATGACAAGGAAACCACGGTGATCATCCTGACCTCCTTCAACTGGGATGAGATCATGGATGAAGCGCTGCATATCGGCGTGGACAGCTTCCTGGCGAAGCCGCTCTTTGCGACAAATGTCATCGATGAGTTTGAACGGATCGCACGGAAGAACAATATGAGTCTGTTCCGGGAACGTTCCCGTACGGACCTGAAGGGACACAGGATCCTGATGGCGGAGGATATCATCATCAATGCCGAGATCATGAAGGAAGTGATCCGGATGAAGGATGCGGAGATCGACCATGCCGAGAACGGAAGGATCGCACTGGAAATGTTCAGCCGGAGTGAAGAAGGCTACTACGATGCAATCCTGATGGATGTCCGGATGCCGGAAATGGACGGACTGGAAGCAACGAAAGCAATCCGCGCACTGGATCGGGCGGATGCAAAGAAGATCCCCATCGTGGCACTTACGGCAAATGCATTTGATGAGGACGTACAGCGTTCGCTCCAGGTGGGGATGAATGCACATTTATCAAAACCCGTGGAACCGGAGCATCTGTATCAGACACTGGAAGAACTGATCTGGGATGCGGAACATGTTGATGAGGAAAAGGAAGACGGCGAAGCGCCGGACAGGAAAGGAGAGTGAAAATGGTAAAGCATGTAATCTTATGGAAGTTGAAAGAGGAATATACACCGGAAGAAAAGCAGAAGATCAAGGAAGAGATCAAGGCAGGGCTGGAAGGGCTGGCCGGAAAGATCCCCGGTCTCCGGGAAATCAAGGTTAACATAAATCCACTGCCCAGTTCCAACTGTGACCTTATGCTGGATTCTTCCTTTGATGATGAAGAATCCCTGAAGGGTTATTCGGTTCATCCGGCGCATGTGGAGGTTGCGAATACAAAGGTACGGCCCTTCACGATGCAGAGGTGTTGTATGGATTATGAGGCAGACTGACCGGAGGTACGGTATGAGAGGTACAGTCAGCGTAGAAAATATAGATAGACGAAGTGCATGCAGCGGAAGATGCACCGGCAACGGGAGAAGTGCGGGCGGCAGAAAATGCGCCGGCAGACTCCTGCTGACCCTGTCACTTTTCTTTATATTCTTCCTGGGAACCGGGATCAAAGCCTATGCGGTTCCGGCCACACCGGTGGATGGGGAACAGCAGGAGGAAAATACCTGTCTTTCGCATCCGGCGGATCAGGTAGTTACCATGGATGTGCTGGAGGAGAACAGGAGACTGCAGGAAAAAGAGAAATCCGGAAGCATAAATGTTCCGAAGATCAGCAGCATGTCGACGGAGTATTCCATGCCCCTGGTGGTGATCGTGATCGGTTTTACGGAACCCTCCGAACAGTTCCCGGATGGAGTCCGGTATAACGATAAGTATGACTGGGGCGAAACCATTTTTGAATCGGACCAGTCACTGACCAGGTATTATCGGGATATGTCCTTCGGAAAGTTTACCTTTGTTCCGGCGGCTGAAACCAGCGCATACCAGACGGACGGAAATACGAATACGAAGGATACGGTCAATGACGGGATCATTCATGTAAATGTGAATCATTCACACGGCGCATGGATCACCGTTAGCAATAAGATCGTGATCGGACTATATCCTGTATTTTATGATGCGATCATGAGCGCTTCCAAATATATAGATTTCGCTTCGTATGATCCGGATCATGACGGCCCTATAGAAAATGATGAACTCGGTCTTTGCTTTATCGTTGCCGGTTACGAGGCGTCTACCCAGGGGGACAAGTATTCCCTGGGCAAAGATGCATATCTGTGGTCTCATGCATACAGTATGAGCGGGATCAATAATGTAATGGGAAATGTCAATGAACTTCCGAAACCGGATGGGGTATATGTGAGCGATTATATTGCCATATCGGAACATCTGAACGGCGTCCGGACTTCGACAGGCATTTCGGTAACGATGGAGAATCTGGGAACCCTGGAACATGAACTCGGACATTATCTGGGACTCCCGGATCTTTATCCGGTAAATGACCCCGATAGCAGTACGGAATGGTCGGAGTACGATATAGGAAACTTCAGTCTGATGGCAGGCGGGAACTGGGGCGTTGCCCTGGACGGATCCTATATCACATATTCCCTGGACGTGTGGTCCAGATACACGCTCGGCTGGCTGAAACCCCTGGAGATCACCGCCAACGGGACCTATGCGGTCAAAGCCCAGAACTATGCGGCGGACACCCAGAGTATGCAGGTGTTAAAGATAAATACCAATCATGTGGGTGAATACTATCTGGTGGAAAACCGTTATCTGAACGGATGGGACAGCGGCATACTAAAACAGGTACCGTTCCCGGATTACGGGGATGTAAAGCCGGATCCGGAACCGAAGGGCGGGATCATAATCTGGCATATCGATGATGGGATTTTAGATTCATATGGAATTGAGAACCGGGTGAATTCACATGATCACCGGCCGGCGGTAATGGTCCTTTATCCGGAACGCGGTGCGGATTTAAAATACACCTGGATCCGGAATGGAGGACAGGGTTATGTTTCGGACTATCCCTTCCTCAGCAAGGAATCGACAACGTATGCATTTACCGAATTTGCAAACGGGTTCTGTCTTCCGGAGTTCGGAACAGGTCTTAACGTGGACCGTGTGAACGGACGCGAGGAAAGCTGCATCAAATGTAAGGTTCAGTCAAATGCGGGCTACACGATGAACTTTACCGTTGTGCTGAATTCACATACGCCGGGGCAGTCCTGTATCAGAAATAAGATCCCTGCAACAACAAAGAGTGCGGGAAGCTATTATATTGTCCGCTATTGCACCAAATGCGGAAAGGTGGCAAGCAAGGTAAAGCAGACGATCCCGAAGATCTTTTCCGGATGGAAAACGGTATCGGGAAAGAAATATTACTACAGTACCGTAGACGGGAAGCTGATGAAGGGCTGGCAGAAGATCGGAGGCAAACAGTATTACCTGGGTGCGGACGGCGCCATGCGAAAGAACTGGCAGAAGATCAGCGATAAGTGGTATTACTTCGGTACGGACGGCGTCATGCGAAAGAACTGGCAGAAGGTCGATAAAAAATGGTATTATCTCGGTGCGGACGGCGTCATGCGGAGAAAATGGCAGCAGGTCGGAAGCAAGTGGTATTATCTGGGAACGGACGGTGTCATGAAGACCGGCTGGCAGAAGATCAGCAATAAGTGGTATTATTTTGGAACGGATGGCGTCATGCGGACCGGCTGGCAGAAACTCGGAAGCAAGTGGTATTATCTCGGATCGGACGGCGTTATGCGGACCGGAAATCAGAAGATAGGCGGAAAATGGTACGATATGGGGTCAGACGGCGTGTGCAGGAATCCATGACAGGCCTGACGTGACGGACAGGATTACTTGTATTGTCAGGCCTGATGTGACGGACGGAATTGATTGTATTGTCAGGCTTGATGTAATTGACAGGATTGACAGGAAGGAAAAAATATGTGTGCTATGAATAAGCCGATATATATTATCGGACATAAAAATCCGGATACGGATTCCATCGCGGCTGCGATCTCTTACGAATACCTGAAATCCCAGGTGGAGAACGGAGTATATATCGCATCCCGCTGTGGTAATATCAGCAGCGAGACGCAGTATGTGCTGGATCGGTTTGAGTTCCAGGCACCGAGATTTATCGGTGATGTGCGGACCCAGGTAAGAGACATGGAAATGCGGAGGATCAGAGGCGTTCCGGAATCCATGTCCTTAAAGGACGCATGGACGATCATGAAGGAGAATAAGGTTGTGACCCTCTGCATTACGGAAGATAAACTTCTGAAAGCGCTGATCACAACCGGTGATATCATGGAATCCTACATGGGTTCTTATGAGGCAAATACACTTTCCGACGCGAAGACAAAATACAGAAGTATCGTTGAAACACTGGATGGTGAAATGCTGGTGGGAAATCCGGAAGACGTTCAGACGGAAGGAAAGGTGATGATCGGTGCGGGAACACCGGATGCCATGGAAGAGCGGATCAAGCCCCATGACATCGTGATCCTGGGTGACCGGTACGAATCCCATCTCTGCGCCATTGAAATGGATGCGGACTGTATCATCGTCTGCGCTGCCGCAAAGGTGACGGAAAGCATAAAGAAGCTGGCGAAGGAAAAGGGCTGCAGGGTGATCACCACACCGCATGATACATTTACGGTGGCCCGTCTGATCTATCAGAGTATGCCGATCCGGTATTTTATGAAATCATCGGATCTGGTTACATTTCACATGGATGATTATATCGAGGATATTCTTCCGATCATGGCTTCAACGCGTCACAGGTACTTCCCGGTGGTGGATGCGGCCGGACGTTACAAGGGCATGGTCAGCCGAAGGAATTTCCTGGGTGCATCGAAGAAGAAGGTGATCCTGGTGGATCACAATGAGAAGAGCCAGGCCGTGAACGGAGTGGAATCGGCGGATCTTCTGGAGATCATCGATCACCATCGCCTGGGTACCATCAATACCTCGAAGCCGGTATATTTCCGGAACCAGCCGGTGGGCTGCACCTGCACCATCATTTATCAGATGTTTATGGATGAAGAGATTGATATTCCGAAGGATATCGCCGGGCTCATGCTTTCGGCCATCATTTCCGATACGCTCCTGTTCCGTTCGCCGACCTGTACGGCAGTGGACCGGGCTGCAGGAAAGAGACTGGCGGAGATCGCGGAGGTGGATCCGGAGGAGCTTGCCACGGAAATGTTCAAGGCCGGCAGTAACCTGGGATCCAAAACTCCGGTGGATATCCTGCATCAGGATTATAAGAGATTTAACATGGGTGATCACTCCGTTTCCATCGGGCAGATCAGTACCATGGATTCCAATGAGGTTGAGCACATCAAGTCCGTAATGCTTCCGGAGCTGGATGCGCTGAGAGAACGGGATCAGGTGGATATGCTCTTCTTCATGATCACCAATATCCTGAAGGAATCTTCGGTTGTGCTGTTCTCCGGAAAAACGGCAGAGCTTGTTCTGGAGGCAGGCTTCAGCGTAACGTCGAAGGATCATCAAAGTGTGGAGCTGCCGGGTGTTGTATCCCGGAAGAAGCAGATGCTTCCGACGATCTCAAATACCATCCAGATCGGTTAGTTTTTTGATAATGTAAAACGGAGGACGATACGGAATGGCTTATGAGCTGAAAAAGAGCGACGAACAGCTGGCAGAAGAGAAAAAGAAACAGGAAGAAAAGGAAATGTACGGAGATGTTCCGCCGGAGCCGGTGGTGGATCTTCCGACCTATAAGGATATGGGAGCGGTGTCCTCCGGTTCGGCCGGGGTTACAGGCTCTAACAGAGGGATCATTTACAAGATCATCGGCGTACTGATCCTCGGGGTTGTCATTTTCTTTGTCATTAAGGGAATCCGGTATATGCTGAATTCCGGAGGACAGGATATTACGGAGTATCTTTCGGCTTCGGAGGTTGAACTGCAGGATCACCTGAATCTGAAATTCGAGGAAAACGACCAGAGAGCCAAAAATGTTCCGCAGTATTCGGGCGGAACCGTAACGGTACATTCCGCAAACGGTCTGGATGTTGTCTATATCGACGGCAAGCAGGTGGGTGTGGCAACGGATTCGCGGGATTATCGTTTCTACGGAGTCGGGATCAACGATGCGGATAAGGATGTTTATGATCTCCTTACCTATCCGAAGACCAGCTCCTTTGTAATGCTGAATGATCTGATGGGAGGAAATTCCGACAGTACATTCTACTATGATAAATCCAATAACACATGTCTGGTGATCACGGTTAATAAGAAGAATAACCGGGTTGTGTATATGGCATACTTTACGGATCTGGCACTGATTACGAAAAATGTAAGCGGGCTCGAGGAATAGAGCCGGGGCGGATCACCGGGTCCGAAACACCGGGCCCGAAACACCGGACAGAATGCAGGAACAATGGTGTTCAGGTGGTCGTTCCGGTATGAGAAATGTATGAGAAAGGTATAAGAAAGCACTTGTCAACCGGTTT
>CADBOV010000157.1 GCA_902796385.1 uncultured Lachnospiraceae bacterium | reverse complement strand
TGCCCTGTACAGACGGTCCTTATCTCTCACATCCCCGATGAAAAAGCGAAGGACATCATTCTGATCCTTAAATTCATTCTGCATCTGAAACTGCTTGAATTCATCCCTGGAATAAATAATAATCTTCTTCGGGTGATAATGATCCAAAACATATTGAACAAAATGATGACCAAAAGACCCTGTACCGCCGGTGATCAGAATTGTTTTGTTATTCAGCATCGATATATCTCCTTTAAAAAATAGTTTTTCTTTTAATGCATCTGTATAGTTCAAAGATTCCCAGAAGGGCTCCCAGGATCCACCGGATCACCGGAAGATCTGCCAGGAGGAAGAACAGTCCGATCCCGGCTCCCAGAAAGAGGAATCCGGGGATGAACATCGTCAGCTTCAGATACATTTCAAGTTTTGAAACAAATCTGGCATTCAGATAATGGAATACCGCCAGCGCTCCGTATGAAACGGAGGTTGCGATCGCCGCTCCGTAGATTCCGTAGGGAGGGATCAGAAAATAATTCAATATGATATTTACAACCGCAGCCATCATGGTTCCGATGGCGACAGCCTTTGTCTTCTTGTAGAACGAGGCAGCGTTGACATAGAACATATACACAAATGTAAAATGGATCGCCACCACAAAGACCGGGATCAGCTCGCTTCCGCCGGAAAACCGGTTATCTGCCATAACATACCGGACTTCCCTTGAAACAAGAAGGAAACCGATGGTCAGAACCGAAAACAGTTCCATGTAATTTCTCGTCTTTTTGATCAGTTCCGTTTTTCTTTTTTCACTCAGGTCATCGTAATAAAAGGGACACCAGGAACTGTTCAGCGCCAGAAGCACCACATTTAAGATGGCAGCCAGCGAAAAGTACAGGCTGTAGATTCCCACCTCACTGTCCGTTCTCCCCAGCATCCGGAGCATAACGCGGTCCGACTGGTTCAGCACATTTCTCGCAACCTCATGGAACACGAAAGGAAACCCGACCGTAACCGCAAAACGGACATAATTCCGATCCAGACGGGCAGGATTCTTTACCAGGAGCAGGATCACAATGACCAGTGCCACGCCGGCATATGCAATGGTCTCTCCGCCGGTCTTCCATACGTACCGCTCCTCCGGCTTTGCAAGAAATACACCCAGGAGCGCCAGACCCGTCGAAAGACCCACAACGATCAGGGACAGGATCATGTTCTCCTTCGGTCGTTTCTCATAGATCATGCAGGACTGGGTAAATACCACCACCGATCTTCCCGCCGACATGCAAAGGATCATAAGCATGATGCCGGAAGAGAAATCAAAAACCGATGTGAGGATCCTTGAGATCAGGAACAGAAATGCCGCAACCGCCGTTCCGAACAGCAGCATCAGCTTCAGTACATTGGTTCTGTATCTGATATATTCATCCTTGAAATGATACCTGCCGATTCCGGTGGTTGCACCCACACCCAGATCAAGAACTCCGCTGAACAGGATCACCCAGGACGAGATCACGGAATAGATCCCGTACTGATCCGTTCCGAGAACCCGTGTAAAAACAGGGATCGTAAGAAATGTAACCCCCTGTACCAGAAATGAACTGACCAGGTTATATGCAGTTGTTTTATTTATACTTTCATTCATCTGGTTCTATTCTGTATCGTCTTCCTTCTCCTTATCCTTTCCTTCGTCAGGTGAACCGAAATTGATCCGCTCCTCTTCCACAACCAACGGCCGGTTCATTACCCTCTGGTTAATGCTCATGATATATTCACCCATGAGTCCCATGAAGAACAGAAGGATCGAACCGATAAAGAAGATACCGATCAGAAGCGGCGCCGTACCGGCATCAAACCGATCCCAGTAGCAGAGCTTCAGGATGAGGTAAACCATACCTACCATGAAACTGCCGAATGCCAGGAACATACCCATGAAGGTTGCGATTCTGAGTCCTGACTTTGTGTAGGACGTAAAGGAAAGCATCGCCGCATCGTACAATGTGAAGAAGTTGTTGTGTGTCTTTCCCGCACGCCGTTTCGGCTGCTCATACGGGATTTCCTTCCGCTTGTAACCCAGTTCCGCCACGATCCCCCGAAGGAAGGGTGTCGGATCCTTCAGCTCCCGGAGCACCTCCACAAAATCCCGGTCATACAGTCCGGAACCGGTGAAATGCTCGATGATATCCACCTGGGACATCTTGTGGAGCATTCTGTAATAGAGTTTCCGGCAGCTCCGCATGATCAGGCCTTCCTTTGTCTTGGCCTTCACGCCGATCACGATCTTATAACCCTCTTCCCAGGCCTCCAGATACTGGGGGATCAGTTCCAGCGGATCCTGGAAATCACAGACCATACTGATGACACAGTCGCCGCTGGTCTGCAGGATCCCGTAATACGGAGAGTTGAACTGTCCGAAATTCTTTGCATTGAAGATGGCCTTCACCTTCGGATTCTTCCGGCAGATCTCCCGGAGAAGCGGACGGGTATTGTCTCTGGAATCATTGTCGATGAACAGAAGCTCATAGTCATAGTTCAAAAGCTGTTGTTCAAACATTTCAACAACCGCATTTGCCATCGGCACGACATTTTCTTCCTCATTGAAGCATGGTATCAATACACTGACCTTTTTTCTCTTCTGTTCCATCGTTCAACCCCTGTCAAAATCACTTTTAAGGCCCCCAAAGGAGCCTACTTTCCCAAAAATATATTATACACTAAAATGCCCGTCACTGCACCAATTAAAATGTGTTGTTTATCTGAAATCTCTGAACGAGACGACGGATTCCCTGCTCAAATGTGAACTCCGGAACAAACCCGGTATCCTTCGTAAGTTCGGAAATATCCGCCACCAGATGCATCACCTGATCTTCATTATAGGGGCGCTTTCCGAAACCGATCTCCTTCTCGTAACCGGTGATCTCAGCCACCTGCTCCACATACCAGCGAAGGGAGTGGGCTTCACCGCTTCCGACCACGTAGGTCTTTCCGTCGATCCCCTTCTCTCCGGCCAGCATCAGTGCCCTGGCCGCATCCTCCGAATAGAGATAATCCCAGATCTGCTCACAGGGAGAGAACTCCGTTTCTTCCTGCCGGAGCATCTTCCGCACCGCCGTGCTGATCATGGTCTCATCCCGGTCATACGGTCCGTATACGCTGAGAACCCGGGCCCAGATGTGCCGCATCCCGTTCTGCTCTGCAAAATACCGTGTGAGATGTCCCGCGCAGAGCTTTGCGTTTCCATAACCCGTCTCCGGATATGTGGGTGTATCGGGACGAAGGCGGAGATCCGAATACATGGCTCCCGATGTCCGGTCCACACGTCCGTACTCTGCCTGGGAACCTGCTCCCACAAAGGTTGCACATCCCAGTTTCTTTGCAAATGTAACCGCCTCCAGGGCCGCATTTACATTCTGCATCTGATAATGAATGTCATTTCTTCCTTCCCCGTAGGATGCATCCCATGCCAGATGGAAGAATATGGTTTCGGGATCCGGATCCTCGCCGGATATCTCCCACCGGATGCCCTGTTCCTTCAGGATATACATGGCATCATGATACTCTTCCAGATCCATGCGAAGGACCTGACACCGGGGAATCCCCCCCAGTTCATCCGCACGTTTTGACTCCCGGTGTACGATTGCCAGAACCTCATAATCCCTGACAAGTGCTTCATTGATCAACGCCCGACCGATGGCTCCGGTGGGGCCGGTAATTACAACTTTCTTCATACGCAATTCCTTTTCTTCCGGGTTTTCTTCTCTCTCCAATCTCTTTGTTGCTTTTCGGCTCAGGATGACGCATCTTCATTCCATGGCTCAGGACATTTCATAGAGACTGGGGGTCAGGAATTCCAGTTCCATCCGCTTCCCGATCTCCCGGAGTTCCTTTCGGATCAGTTCATTTCTCCGGTCCGCTTCCCTGGAGAAATCATAGCTTACTTTATCATTGCAGTAGTCTGCCGCATAATCTCCGGAATAGCCATCCATTCCCGCGATCTGCACCTTCCGGATCCCGGCGGCCGCCAGAACCTTCAGAGCCATCACGCCGGAGTTATCAATGATCTCCGGCGCATCGGATGCATAGCTGGCGAAATTCACCTTGTAATCATACTGCTCTGCCTCCTTCATGTTGGAGGTAATGATGCATTTTGCATCCGTATGTCCTTCAATCTTCGAATACCGGCGCATATTGCTGCTGAAAATGTAGTCCGGCGTGAAGCGGTCTCCCGTGAAATTCACGGTAATGACCGAAAGCTTTTCCTTCTCGATCTTCTCGGTCAGCATGGCTCCGGATACCTGCAGGGAACGTCCCGGTGCAACAAGAAGAAGCTTCTTTCCTTCCCATTCCTCCCTGAGCTGTCTTAAAACATCCGCATCCTCCAGATAGTTTTCCTGATACTGCCGGTAATAATACTCCGCCTTTTCGCGGCTGAAATAGACCTTATCCTTCGGCGCGATCCCCCGCAGAAGCTCGCTCATGGATTTCTCCGTCAGACTTTCCTTTACCGCAAAATAGATGGCATAATTCGGATGACATCCGTAGCTTGCGGAAAGATAAAGCGGCAGGGAATAACCCCAGAATCTCTCTTTGTAAATATCCTGCAGATATTCATCCATGATCTCCAGCATGGGTTCCACCCGGTAGCTGGTCCCGTGGTATTCATTCATGTAATCCGCAAAGAGTTCCATGTTCAGATTTCCGGCACCGCGTCCCATTCCGAATACGCTGCCGTCGACGATGATATCCCGCTCCAGCTCCAGTTCCACGAATGCCTCCGCATTTCCGAAGGCCTGCTGCAGGTTATTATGTGCGTGGTATCCCAGGCCGATCTCCGGAGGAAGCACACGGTCTGCGATCCGTACATAGTTTAAAAACTGCCTGCGTTTCATCAGACCAAAGGAATCCACGATGGATACGGCATACGGGTTCAGCGAAGCAAACCGTCCGACCGCCTTTTCCCATTCCGCATCGTCATACTGATCCGTTCCCACAAACTGGACAAATACCGGATAACCGGCACGGATCAGCTCCTGACACATGGAATAGGCCTCCAGCTGCTTATCCTTCTTGAAAATGACACGCAGTCCGTCAGCGGAATCCTCTCTTTTCGGCACAAGACAGTCCAGCGATACAGGATCGGACATGTCCACCATTCCCACATACATCAGTTCCGGAAGCTTCGGTGCAATGGCATCTGCCATGGACCTGACATCCGGATAAACTGCCCTGTCAGGGTCATAGGTTGTCCCCTTGATAAAGCCGGCTTCGAAGATCTCGATCCCGCTCTTCGCCAGTTTCGGCCCGATCCCGTGGATCGCTTCCCGGCCGAACTGCCAGTCATTTACATATCCACCGTCCCGCAGTGTGCAGTCCAGCAAACTGATCTTTCCCATACTAACCCCCTCGATGCTACAGCTTGGCTTTCGTGCCGGAGATGCTCATGATCTCCGCCAGTTCCTCTCTCGGCAGGAACGGTGCCAGATCCTCCAGCGGCGGACTTTCCAGTGTGCCGTCCGGATTTCGTCTGGTACTGCTCTTGGGCTCGAATTTCTGCTCCGTGGTAACGATCACTTCACAGAGAAGCGGTCCTGCCGTACCGTCTTCCTCTGTTGCCAGGATCTCATCCATCCGCTGTTCCAGTTCCCGGTTTCCTTCGATCCTGATATAGGGCAGTGAAAATGCTGCTGCCAGTTTTTCAAAATCCGGGAATCCCAGATCTCCGGACTCCGGACCGATCCCGACCTTTGTATGCCCGGAGAAAAGATTCCCCTGGGTCTGGCGGATGGAGTGATATCCTGCATTATTGATGAGGATGATCTTTACCGGAAGCCGGTTGGTTACGATGGTCTGCAGTTCCTGCAGATTCATCATGATACTTCCGTCTCCCTCCAGACAGATCACATAGGGATGCTGCGCGTCACTTTTTTCCGCTACCGCAGCCCCTACCGCTGCCGGAAGGCCGTAGCCCATACTGGCAACCGCATTATTATTCAGGAACCTGCTTCCTTCCCTGATCACCCAGGTCTGATGTCCTGCCACACAACAGGTTCCGTTACTTGTGATGGTTGTGATACCCGCCGGAAGCGCACGGCTGATCCGGTCAAATACCGCATAGGGATTTGCCGGCCTGTCCTCCGCCTTCTGCTTTTCCGTAACCACCGGATATTTCCGCTTCCAGCCGCTGCAGACATTCACCCAGTCTTCATGTATTTTTCCGATCGTATTTCCATCTGCTTTTCTGCCGCCGGCCGAAGACCCGCCGGCCGAAGACCCGCCGTCCGAAGGTCCGTCATCCGAAGGCGGATTCTCTTCATTGCCATTCGCCGTCATTTTCTCTTCGATGGCTTCCAGAAGTTCTGAGAGAAATACCTTCGCATCCGCATGGATTGCCTGATCCACATGGATCGCCGGCTTCTTCATCTCCCCGGCATCGATATCCACCATGATCACCTTTGCCGCTTTGGCCCAGGTTTCCCAGTTATATCCCGTAACACGGATGGGCAGGCGGTTTCCGATAGCCAGAATCAGATCCGAATTCTGCACCGCAAAATTCCCGGGACGGTCTCCCATATTTCCGCCGCGCCCCACGTAAAGCGGATGATCCGTTTCGATGAGATCGATGGCATCCCAGTAGGTGCAGACCGGTATTCCGAGAAGCTCTGCCGCCTTCTTAAACTCATCCACCGCACCGGCCAGACGGATTCCCGTTCCCGCATAGATCACGGGGCGCTCAGCCCTGCAGAGCTGCTCAAGGACATCCCTTGCCGTATCCGTATCGAAGGGCTCCGGCAGACCCATTTCCAGCCGATCCTTCACCATATCAAATTCATTATATTCCCGCAGTTCATCCGTCTCTATGATACTGCCCTGGAAATTCACCGGAACATCCAGCCACACCGGTCCCGGTCTTCCTGTCACCGCCATGAACCAGGCCCGTTCCAGATGATAGCGGATATCCTTCGGATCCTCCACCATGGCGGCATATTTACACATGGCTCCCGCCGCCTTTGTGATATCAAACTCCTGGTCTCCCACTGCCCGGAGCGGCTCTCCCGTAAAACGGGCGTTATAACGCGCCGTGGTATCATAACGCACCTGTCCGGACACCACGAACATGGGGATGGAATCCAGCCATCCGCCGAGAACTCCGGTCAGGGCGTTGGTTCCCCCGGGTCCCGTGGTCACGCAGAGAAGCGCCATCCGGATGGTCAGCCGGGCATATGCCTCCGCCGCGATCGCACTGCCCTGTTCATGATGATTATAGGTGCAGTGCAGCTTCGGATGATGTCCGAAGGCATCATTCAGATGCATGGCTCCGCCGCCGGTCACGGTAAAGCAGTCGGTCACCCCGTGTCCGGTAAGAAAATCTGCTATATAGTCTGCCAGTCTTTGTTTCATATCTTCCCCCGTTTTATATTCGACATGCTATGTAAAGTCGAACTGTAACTGTCCCGTCTTCGGCATATCCCCCAGGATTCCGAGTTCCGCCATCTTGTCGATCACGGTTCCAGACAGTTTTGCCCTGGACTTAAGCTCCGCCTGGGACAGGAACACCCCGTCCTTCGCCGCTTCCTTTAACTGTGCCGCCGCCGTCTCGCCCATTCCGTCAATGGATGCGAAGCCGGGCATCAGTTTTCCGTCCACGATCCGGAAATATTTATCATCCGCAGTGTAAATGTCGATCGGCATGAATTCAAAACCACGGGCATACATTTCCTGAACGATCCGCATATCCCTGATCTGGTCCTGATCCTTGGCCGTCTGTTCAAACTTTTCCTTCCGCTGCAGTTCATGCAGCTCACGGTCCAGCCGTTCCCGGCCCTGACACATTTTCTCATAGGAAAATGCAGTGGCGCGGATACTGAAAAATGCCGCATAATAAGCCAGCGGATAGTAAACCTTGAAATATGCCACGCGCCACGCCATCATAACGTACGCAACCGCATGCGCCTTCGGGAACATGTACTTGATCTTCTGGCAGCTCCATACATACCAGTCCGGCACATCATGCTCTGCCATCAGCTGTTTCCACTCATCCCATTTATCACATTTTCCTTTTGCCACAAGCCCCTTCCGGACCTTCTCCATGATGTTGAAGGCCTCACCCGAAGGAAGTCCCATATGCATCAGATAGACCATGATATCATCACGGCAGCAGATCGCCGAGGAAAGCTTACATTTTCCGGATGCGATCAGCTCCTGGGCGTTTCCCAGCCATACATCGGTTCCATGGGACAGTCCCGAGATCCGCACCAGATCCGAGAAGTTTTCCGGATTGGCATCGATTACCATCTGCATGGCGAAGTCCGTACCGAACTCCGGGATACCCAGACATCCCAGCCGGGTTCCGTCAATATCCTCCGGCGTGATCCCCAGGGAATCCGTGCCGTGGAACAATGCCATGACCTTCTTATCATCCAGAGGCACCTGCTTGGCATCCAGTCCCGTCAGATCCTCCAGCCGGCGGATCATGGTGGGATCGTCGTGCCCGAGGATATCAAACTTCAGCAGGTTATGGTCGATGGAATGGTATTCAAAATGTGTGGTGACCTGATCCGAGCTCATATCATTTGCAGGCTTCTGGATCGGCGTAAAGCTGTAGATCTCTTCCGTATCCGGCATAACGATGATACCGCCCGGATGCTGTCCGGTGGAACGTTTTACCCCGAGACAGTGGGATACGATGCGGTTCATTTCCGCACTCCGCATGTTGATCCCCCGGCGTTCGCAGAAGCCCTTTACGTATCCGAACACGGTCTTTTCTGCATATGTCGTAATGGTTCCCGCACGGAACGCGTGATCCGTACCGAAGATCTCGCCGATATAGGCATGGGCCTTCGGCTGGTAATCACCGGAGAAATTGAGATCGATATCCGGCTCCTTGTCTCCCTTGAATCCCAGGAAGGTCTCAAAGGGAATATCATGTCCCTCCTTGATCAGCTTGTGACCGCATTTCGGGCAGTCCCGGTCCGGCATATCACAGCCAGACATTCCGGAGTAGGAAAGCACCTCCTCCGAATCAAAATCAACAAAATGGCACTCCGGACAGATATAATGCGGGGAAAGGGGATTTACCTCCGTAATCCCGGCCATGGTCGCCGCAAAGGAGGATCCCACGGACCCTCTGGAGCCTACCAGATACCCGTCCGCATTGGACTTCCATACCAGCTTCTGTGCGATAATGTACATTACGGAATAACCGTTGGAGATAATGGAATTCAGTTCCCTCTCCAGCCGGCTTGAAACCTGCTCCGGCAGCTCCGGTCCGTAGATCTCATGCGCCCTGTTCTCACAGATTTCCCTAAGCATCTTATCCGAATCCGGAATCACCGGCGGACACTTATCCGGGCGCACCGGTGAGATCCGTTCGATCATATCCGCGATCTTATTTGTATTCTCAATGACCACCTCTTCCGCAACATCCGGTCCCAGATAGCTGAATTCCGCCATCATTTCATCCGTGGTCCGGAAGAAAAGGGGCGGCTGGCGAAGCATTTCATTCGAAAGCGGAGACTCTCCCTCCGCAATGGGGATCAGCTTGATCGCCTTATCCTTCTTCGGTCCCTTATCCTTGCTCCCCTCCTGGATCACGGTCCGGTAGGGCGCATCCTGGGGATCAAGGAAATGTACATCTCCGGTCGCAACAACCGGCTTTCCGAACTGGCGCCCCAGCCGGATGATGCTCCGGTTCAGATCCCTGAGATCCTCCTCCGTCTGAATGGCAGCCACCTTGCTGTCATCGATCAGATGCCGGTTATTTGCCGTTGGCTGGATCTCCAGATAATCAAAAAAGTTTACGATCCGGGCAATCTCCGCATCACTCCGGCCGTCCAGGATCGCCTGGACCAGCTGTCCTCTTTCACAGGCCGTTCCCAGCAGAAGCCCTTCCCTGTATTTTTCGATCTGACTCATGGGGATCCGCGGGAAACGGTTGAAATATTTGATATGCGAATCAGAGATCAGACGGTACAGATTGACACGTCCCACCTCATTTTTTACCAGTATGGTACCGTGATAGGTCTTTGCCTTCTGAACCGCCGATACGGATTCCCGTCCCAGCTGATCCAGTTTTTCCACGGTGTCGATCCCTTTTTCCTTCAGCATTTCCATCAGGCGGACAAAGATCTTTGCGGTAACATCCGCATCGTCACAGGCCCTGTGGTGATGTGCATTGACCACATTAAAATGCTTGCAGAGACGGTCCAGATTATACCGTCCCAGCTGCGGCAGAAGCACATAGGAGATGGTCATGGTATCCAGTGCCGTAAAGGGGTATTCCAGTCCCAGCCGGTCGCAGAATTCCTGTATGAAGCCCGTATCAAATGTGGCATTGTGGGCCACAAGGATCGCGCCCCTGGCGAATTCCAGGAACTTCGGAAGGATCACGTCAATGATCGGCGCATCCATTACCATCTGGTCATTGATGGAGGTCAGCTGCTCGATCTCGTACGGGATCGGTTCTTCCGGATTAACGAACTCCGAGAAACGTCCCAGTTCATTTCCTTCGGCATCCACACGAACGGCACCGATCTCTATGATCTTACATTTCTTCATGGAAAGACCCGTGGTCTCGATATCGAAAACCACGTACTCCCGGTCCGCATCCAGCGTTTCGCCGTGACCGTTCATGGTCAGTGTCTTCAGGTCATCCACGAAATATCCTTCCACTCCGTAGATCACCTTGAAATCCTTATCCTTTTCGATTGCATGGTTTGCCACGGGGAAAGCCTGTACCACACCGTGATCCGTTATGGCCATGGCATTCATCCCCCAGCTCTTTGCACGCTGTATCGCATCCTCGACGCCGAGAACGCTGTCGCTCTCGGAGAATCCCGTATGTAAATGCAGTTCCACCCTCTTCTTCGGCGCCTCGTCGGTTCTTGCCACCCGGAAGTCCGATGCTTTTTTCAGTCCGAACACCGATACAAATGCAAGCTCTCTTGCATAGGAATCATAGTCCACCGAACCCTTCAGCTTATAAAAGCCTCCCTTGTGGAGTTCCTCCAGAAGAAGCTCCCGGTCCTCCGGTTTCTGGAACAGTTTGAAGTTGATGGTATCCGTATCATCCGTGATACTGCAGATAAAGATAAAGCTTCCGTTCCTCAGTTCTCTCTCTTCGATCTCGATCACCTGACCGCATACACAGACATCTCCCATGGAGGGCTGGGTAAGGGTACAGATGGGAACACAGTCACCTTCCACATTTCTTCCGTAAATGCAGTCCGGATCACCGGAACGGGAAAAGCCCTTCTTCCTGGTTCCGTTATAGGAACCGCCGCCCCGCTGAAATGCGGCACGCTTCCTGCTTTCATCCCCGCTTTTTTCCGTCTGTCCGGCGGAACGTTCCCCGGCTTTCTTTTTCTCTGCAGACGCAGCTTCCGCATTTCCGGTTTCCTTTGCACCGGAGTCCTCTTCCTTTCGCGGTTCCTCCGCCTTCTTTTCCGTATAGGAAAAAGACACGCTGATCGACATTCCAAAGCGTGTCAGAAAGGCATCCTCAAAGAAGGCCCTGATCTCCTTTTCTCTTTCATGGGCAAGTCCGATATCCGCCAGATTCAGCATCATGATATGCTCTGACATTTTATGACTGCCCCTCTTTACCAGCCGGTAAACCACATGGTTGTTCTTTGCCAGCTCCAGCATCAGGCTCGGCATATACAGCTGATAGATCCTGTCCGCATTGTACTGCTCCGACAGGAGAAAATGCTCATGGATCACAACCTGAAACCGGCTCCCGGATCCGAACAAAAAGGAACCGATCTCCTCCTCTGCCTTATATATGATTTCTTTTTCAATCAAATGTGTGGAATCCAGATAGAGCTCCATCCGTTTATCATCTTTACGCAGAACCACCCGTGTCACGGTCGTGTCATGCATCAGTCTTTCAACGGAAGGAGACAGAACAAGATCCGGAAAAACTTCATGGAATTTTCTGTCACTCATATAAATCCTGTTATAACCCCGCCATATTATCCAATTCTTCTTTCAGCGCCGGCAGGATTTCTTCCTCCGGCACCTTTCTCAGTATCTCTCCGTGCCGGAACAGGACACCCTCTCCGATGCCTCCGGCCACACCCAGATCCGCTTCCCTTGCTTCTCCGGGTCCGTTCACAACGCAGCCCATAACTGCAACCTTTGCAGTCAGCTGCGGATAATCTTCAACCAGTTTTTCAACCTTTTCGGCAAGTCCGATCAGATCGATCTTTGTACGTCCGCAGGTGGGACAGCTGACCAGTGTGATGCCTTCCTTCCGGATCCCCAGTGTCCGGAGGATCAGCTTCGCCGTGCGGATCTCCTCCACCGGATCTCCTGTCAGGGACACACGGATGGTATCTCCGATCCCTTCACCCAGGATCATACCGAGACCGACGGCTGACTTGATATTTCCGCTCCAGAGCGTTCCGGACTCCGTGATCCCCACATGAAGCGGATAATCCGTCCGTTCACTTACCAGCTGATGTGTTTTTACGCTCATGGGAACATCCGAGGATTTAATACTGATCACGATATCATGAAAATCCAGCATTTCAAGCATATGCACCTTATCCAGTGCGCTTTCCACGATTCCCTCCGCGGTAACTCCGCCGTATTTTTCGATGAGAGGTTTCTCAAGGGATCCGCTGTTCACGCCCACGCGGATCGGAACACGGTATTTCTTTGCGGCCTCCACAACCTTTCGCAGGTTCTCTTCTCCGCCGATATTTCCGGGATTGATCCGGATCTTGTCCGCCCCATGCTCCATGGCACGGATCGCCAGCCGGTAATCAAAATGGATATCCGCAACCACGGGAATGTGGATCCGGCTCTTGATCCGGTCAAATGCATCTGCCGCAGCTTCCGTATTTGCGGTGCAGCGAACGATCTCGCAGCCCGCCTTCTCCAGACGAAGGATCTGATCTACCGTTGTCTCCACGTCGCTGGTTTCCGTATTTGTCATGGACTGGATCGCGATCGGATGATCTCCTCCGATGGTAACCGAACCGATTTTTACTTCCCTGGTCTTCCGTCTTTCCATGTAATCCCCTCTTCCGTGTATTTACACCCTGAATGCTTTTACATAAAGATCTTCCGGATATCGTTAAAGAATACAAATATCATCAGCAGCATCAGCAGTACAAAGCCGATGAAGTTGACGATCGCCTCCTTCTCCTTCGGAACCTTCTTTCTTGTTACCGCCTCGATCACCAGGAACAGGATCCTTCCTCCGTCCAGCGCAGGGATCGGAAGCAGGTTCATGATACCCAGATTTGCGCTGACCAGGATCATAAAGCTTACGATACTCAGGATCGCATTCTTTGTTCCTCCGGACTGCTCCGCCTCATCGATCACATCACTCATCATATTTCCGATACCGACAGGTCCCGACAGATCATTGACGGAGGCCTTCCCCGTGAACAGCATCCTCACGGAAGTGACCGCCGTGGTGATCTGGAATTTCACCTCCAGCAGCGAATAGTAGATTTCCTCCCCGAAGTTCTTCGCGGCTCTCGGCTGTACGGAAATACCGAACATATACTTCTGTTCCTTGGAAAGATTCAGTGTGGTTTCGTAAGACTTCCCGTCTCTTTCGTAGGTCACCTCCACCGGTTTGGTCAGATCCTCCACCTGGCGGAACAAGGTGATCTCCCGGAACAGGGTTATACTCTTTCCGTTCAGCGAAGTGATCTCGTCTCCCGGCCGGATACCGGCCTGGTCTGCGGCACTGTTCTTCTCCACCTTGTCGATCACCGGAGGATCCACCAGATAGAAATGTGCCGTGGCGATGGACAAAATGAACGCCAGCAGGAAATTGAAAAGCGGACCTGCCAGTGTGACCGACAGCCTTGCCAGTACGGACTTGGACTGGAACGAGCCTTCCTCTTCCGTTTCTTCTCCGTCCTGTCCCGCCATAAGGCAGTAGCCTCCGATGGGAAGGATCCGGATGGAATAGGTGGTTTCCTTTTTCCCGAACTTCATGATGGCGGGTCCCATTCCGATGGCAAATTCATTCACCCTGATATGATTCAGTTTTGCAAACAGGAAATGTCCGAATTCGTGTACAAACACGATCACACCGAACATTACGATGATAGCGATGATCTTAAGCATATATTACTCCAATCAACAGTTTCTGTTTCAGCAGAAGCGTTCCTTTTCAGCAGAAGCATTTTCAGCAGAAGTATTTTCAGCAGAAATGTTCCTTCAGTCTCCGGATCGTATCCGCTTCCTCCGCAAGGATCTCATCCACTCCCGGCTCCTTAAGCTTCGGGGCTGTATCCATTGCATATTCGATCCATTCGTAGATCTGGGTAAAACGGATCTTCTCCTTCAGGAAATTCGCCACCGCAAATTCATTTGCCGCATTCATGGCTGTGGGAAGGATTCCTCCCTCCCCTGCTGCGCGGTAGGCAAATTCAAGTCCCCGGAAGGTTTTCTGATCCGGCTGTTCCAGATAGATCGCAGACAGTTTTGTGAAATCCAGCCGGTCTCCCGGCAGATATTTTCTCTCCGGCCAGGTCAGTGCATACTGGATCGGAAGCTTCATATCCGGTGTTCCCAACTGGGCGATCACCGCTCCGTCCTCATATTCCACTGCCGAATGAATGATGCTCTGGGGCTGGACCAGGACCTCGATCCGGGAGGGTTCCACCCCAAAGAGCCAGCTTGCTTCGATCACCTCTAATCCCTTGTTAACCATTGTAGCACTGTCGATGGTAATTTTTTGTCCCATGGACCAGTTTGGGTGTTTTAAGGCGTCCGCAAGTGTTACGGATTTCAGCTCCTCCGCGGTTTTTCCGCGGAACGGACCGCCGGAAGCCGTAAGCAGGATCCTGGAGATCCGGTTTCCTTCATTTCCCTGAAGACTCTGGAAGATGGCGGAATGTTCACTGTCCACCGGAAGGATCTTTACCCCCTTCATCTTCGCAGCTTTCATTACCAGGTGGCCTGCAGTCACCAGGGTTTCCTTATTTGCCAGGGCAATGGTCTTTCCCGCCTCGATGGCAGCCAGTGTCGGCTGAACCCCGATCATTCCGACGATGGCGGTAACCGTTACATCCGCCTCCGGCCATGCCGCAGCTTCGCAGAGACCATCCATTCCGGATGCAATGGGGATTCCCAGATCCCTCGTTGCCTGACGGAGCTTCTCTGCATCTTTTTCCTCTCCCACAGAAACAAAGGAAGGGTGGAACTCCCGCATTTCAGCCTCGACCAGTTCAAGGTTTCTTCCACAGGCAAGTGCCACCACTTGATATTCCTCCGGAGACTGCCGAACAATCTCCAGTGTCTGGGTTCCGATGGAACCCGTCGACCCGATGAGTGCTATCTTTTTCATGTTCAACTCGCATTTCCCAGTACGAACTGTACCGCATAGAAAATGATGGGCGCGGTAAAGATCATACTGTCAAAACGATCCAGGACACCACCGTGTCCGGGGATCAGTTTTCCGTAGTCCTTTACATCATTATTTCTCTTGATCGCAGAAGCAGCCAGATCACCGATCACTGCCGGTACAGCGCCTACTGCGGCAACAAGCGCAAACCAGAGCGGAGCATAGGAAAGCGGCTGTACGTAACTATTGAACAGGATTCCGAAAACCGCACCCAGGATTCCCGTTCCGATGATTCCTCCGATCAGTCCCTCCACACTCTTCTTCGGAGACAGAACCGGACTCATCTTGTGCTTTCCGAAAAGACGTCCCGTAACATAAGCGAGCGTATCATTTCCCCAGGAGCAGACGAATACGAGGATGATCATGAACCCGCCGTCCTTAATGCTTCGCAGCCGGAACACATAGGAAAGGCATACGCTGACGTAGTAAAATGCCAGAAATGCGGCCATCGCATCCTTATCCTTGTATCCAGAAAAATTCAGAACATAGATGGCAAGGATCAGCAGAAGATAGATGACCATCACGGGCATGATAAGATCCTTTAAATCAAGGTACAGCACCACGTAGTACAGGATCGTTGTCAGATAACATGCGATCCCCATCAGTCGTTTTTCCAGTCCGTATACCCTGAGCAGTTCAAAGCACCCCACCAGGGAAAGCAATCCCATTACCGCACATGTAAGCCATCCGCCAACCCAGAGGGTTCCGATCGCCAGTATCACCAATACAATTCCGCTTGCCAGTCTTGTCCAAAACATATTATCTATCCTACCCTGTCCCGCCGGAAAACCGGCGGTTTATTTCTTTTTTTCTCCCTTTACTCCGCCATACCGGCGATCTCTGGAATTATAATACCGGATCGCGTCGATAAAGCATTTCCTGTCAAAATCAGGCCATAACACATCCGTAAAATAAAACTCCGAATATGCCAGCTGCCACAGCAGGAAATTGGAGATCCGTTCTTCCCCGCTTGTCCGGATCAGAAGATCCGGATCCGGGAGTTCCCATGTATCCAGATGTGCGGCGATCACCTGATCCGTGATCTCCTCCGCACGAAGGGAACCTTCCTCCACTTCCTTCGCGATCCGGGTCATGGCACGCCGGATCTCGTCCCGCCCGCCATAATTGATCGCAACCGTAAACTGAAGGCCGGTATTGGCTTTTGTCGCCTCTTCCACCCGCAGGATCTCACTCTGGATATCCGCATCCAGAACCTGCCGGTCTCCGATCACGCGCATCCGCATATTTTCCCTGTTACACCTTTCGGCTGCAGTCTTAAGGTAATTCCGAAGGATATTCATGATCCCGGTCACTTCCTCGACGGACCTTTTCCAGTTCTCCGTGGAAAAAGCATATACGGTAAAATATTTCACGCCGAGATGCCAGATATCCTCACATGCCTGTTCCAGGGCCTTTCCGCCCTGTCTGTGTCCGAACCCTCTGGGCATCAGTCTCTTTTTTGCCCATCTTCCGTTTCCGTCCATGATAACAGCCACATGCTGCGGAATTTCGTATGTTACTCCGTCAATCACACCCTGCATGCTGCTTTCCTCTCTGAATACGAATCATCTGTCACCGAATGAAAGGATCCGCTTTATTTACGGATCATCCACCCGTTTAGACTGTCATGATCTCCTTTGTCTTTGCCTCTACCAGTTTATCGATATCGGCAATGTACTTATCCGTATCCTTCTGGATGTTCTCTTCCTCGATCTTCATCTCATCTTCCGAGATCTCTCCGGCTTTCTGTTTCTTCTTGTTTGCTTCGTTTGCGTCACGACGTACGTTTCTGACAGCAACCTTGGCAGCCTCGCCTTTTTTCTTGATATCCTTTGCAAGTTCTTTCCGTCGGTCCTCAGTCAGTTCCGGGAAATTCAGGATCACGTTCTTGCCGTCATTATTCGGTGTAAGTCCAAGATCGGAAGCAAGGATCGCCTTCTCGATCTCCTTGATCATCTTTGCTTCCCAAGGTGTGATCATCAGTGTTCTTGCCTCGGGAACCGTGATATTTGCTACCCCCTGCAGCCCTGTCGGAGTTCCGTAATAATCCACTTTGATCTTGTCCAGGATGTGCGGATTTGCGCGTCCTGCACGGATCGTTCCGAATTCGGTCTCCAGATTCTCGATTGATTTCCTCATTTTGTCAGAATAATCTGCCATTTTTGTACCCTCTCTTTCTCCTCTTAAACTGTGATCTTTGTCCCTGTGAAAGGACCACTGACTGCTCTTACGATGCTGTCTTCTCCGGAAAGTCCGAACAGAAGCATCGGCATTTTGTTCTCCATGGCAAGTACTGCGGACGCCAGATCAATGACGCCAAGTTTTTTATCGACAATGTCCTGCATGGACATTTCATCAATCTTTGTTGCTGTGGGATCGATCTCCGGATCCGCCGTATAGACGCCGTCAATGGACTTGGCTGCCAGGATCCCGTCTGCCCCGATCTCCACTGCCCGAAGCACAACCGCCATATCGGTGGAGAAGTACGGATGTCCCGTTCCTCCTGCGAAGAATACCACATGTCCCTGTTCCATATAGCTGACTGCCGTATCACGGACAAACATTTCCGTCATATTTCCCATGGCAAACGGTGTCATTACATGGCAGGTGATCCCTGCCTGACGGAAGAAATCCGCCGTATAAATACAGTTCATGATGGTTGCCAGCATACCGATCTGGTCTGCCTTTACCCGGTCCATATCCTGCGAAGTTCTTCCTCTCCAGAAATTTCCTCCGCCGATCACGATACCGATCTGGAATCCCTGATCCAGAAGCTTCCGGACCTGTCCGGCCACATCCCGGACCACATCCTCCGAGAAACCGGTCTTCTTTTCACCTGCAAGCGCCTCTCCGGACAGCTTGAGTACAACTCTTTTCAGTTCCATACGTTACGTCCCCTTTATCTCTTCTTTCCCTGGGAGCGGTTCTTCTGATTCCCGCTGCCGGAATTTTGCTTTTGTTCTTTTTCTTCCTTTTCGTCGCCCACCGGCATCAGTTCTTCCACGGTTTCTTCCGTCTGCTTTCCCGATTCACCGGTTTCGAAATATTTCTTCACATCAACATCCAGATACGCCTGGGAACAGAAGCCCTCGATGATCGCTCCGTTATTGATCTGAACGGATTTTGACTTGATATTTCCGACGATCACGGCAGATGAATCCACGATCACCGGTCCCTTGATATCGATATCTCCGTTCACGGCACCTGCGATCACCGCAGATTCTCCCGAGATATTTCCGATGATCACGGTTCCCGCACCGATCTTCACGCTTCTCTCCGCATAGATCATTCCTTCGATCTTTGCCTGGTTCGCATACAGTTCACCTACATGAACGTCACCGTTCACGGTACCTCCGACGATCAGTTTACCCTGACAGTTGACCTTTCCGTTCACGGTACCGATCAGATCGATATCGCCCTCCGTTTCCAGGTCTCCTTTGATTATCGTCTTTGCCGTAATATATGTGCAATCCGCCGCGATTCCTGCCAAAGCCTCATCCGTTGTTCTGGCTGCTTCTTCCAGTTCTGCCAAGCGATCCACCTCACTTTCCGTTTCTTTCGTTTCTTCTTCCGGAGCATTTTCCTCCGGCACTTCTTCCGGAGTTTCTTCCTCCGTCATATCGGATGCATCCTCATCCGTATCCTCCGGAACGGTTTCATCTGCATCTTCCCATTCCGTATCTTCGTCATCATCAAACGACTCTTCTTCCATATCCGAAGCCTCGTCCTCTGCCGGACCCGGTGCTTCGCTCTCTTCCGTATCCGGGGCTTCTTCCTCTGCCGGATCCGGTGCTTCGTTCTCACCGGCATTCCGATCCGCTTCATTCTCCGCATACAGTACACTTTCTGTTCCTGCATACTGCCCGGCTCCGGTTTCCGCTCCGACATACTGTGCGGCTCCGGTTTCCGTTCCGGCATACTGCGCAGCATCTGCTCCGGATTCTTCATACTGCCCGGCTTCTGCTCCGGCATATTGTACGTCTTCTGCTCCGGTTTCTTCGTACTGCCCGGCTTCTGCTCCGGCATACTGTGCAGCTTCATCCGCCGCATACTGTGCAGCTTCCCCGCCGGCATATTGCACACTCTCTTCCCCGGACGCTGCAGGAGCCTCTTCCGATACCGGTTCCTCTTCGTCGTCCGCATCCGGATATCCGTCGATCTCCTCTTCCATCTCACGGTTCATTCTTTCAACCATAAGATCGGTATTCTCCCGGATCTCTTCCCGCATCTGGTCAGCTTCTTCCCGAAGGATTGCCTCCGATACGGCCTCATGGATGTCCGTTTCCTTCACCGGTTCCCTTTTTACAACGGGTTCGGTCTTTATTTCACCGGAACTTTCCTTTTGTTCTTTTCTGTTTTCCTTTTTCTTTTTGGACGGTTTTTCCTCAGCTTCCGGCAACAGTTCATTGACCGCCTGAGCAAAATCCCTCTTGAAATTCTTAATAAAACCCATGGGTTCCTCTCCTTTGCACTAACATACTACAGTATACCACAACCGGCCATGTATGAAAACAAAAAACTCAGTGTATCCCCCCTTTTTCCGCCCTTCGCCGGATAGGTTTTCCCGTGTTCTTATGTAAACAAATCGTGAAATCAACTTTTACAAAACGTTTTATTTGTGTTAATACTTTGTTCATATTTATACTTTATATTTAAACCATAGTTTTTTCATAACTCTCTCACCTTATTTGATAATGTATATCAATAAAGCACCCAGGTTCGGAACTGGGT
>CADBOV010000156.1 GCA_902796385.1 uncultured Lachnospiraceae bacterium | reverse complement strand
TTTATACTCCGTCTGTTCACTGCGGTCATTCAGAAGAATGATCACGAAGATCACCGACAAAACGCGCATGATGTATGTCAGAACCGGGAAATACTCCAACAGCTGGAACACGCCCGCCGTGATCCAGAATAATTGGAGTGCGATCAAAAGCCCGGCCGGCAGGGCGCGGCCGAACAGAAGATTATTATAGCGTTTCATGGATGGTCGTTTCTTCTCGTTCATGTGTAAGTTCCTGTTTGCCTTGAATATAGATGCAGCATTCTACATATCCATAATTTCGTCTACGGATTCGATGCATGCATTGCGGAAGCCGCATGCCTCCAGAGCTGCAACACCGCGGATGGTTGTTCCCCCGGGGGAGCATACCTGATCCTTCAGTACACCGGGATGCTCGCCGGTTGCGATCTGAAGTCCGGAAGAACCGTGAACCATTCCGCTGACAAGCCGGTATGCCGTTGCACGCGGGATCCCGTATTTCACTGCCGCATCCGCATAAGCCTCGATAAAGAGGTCCACAAAGGCCGGGCCACATCCGGTGATGGACATTCCGATCTTCATCAGATGGGACGGAAGCACTTCCACGGCACCGACTGCGGAAAGCAGATCCTTTGCATAGGCATTGTCTTCTTCCGTCATGTTATTTTCCTGCTCAAAAAGGGTTACACCGTCACGGATCCTTGCGGGTGTATTCGGCATGATGCACTGTACTGCCAGGTCACCCATTCCCGCATCCCTGAATTTCTGCAGCGAAAAGCCTGCTGCGATACAGATCACCGGCATCTTCGGAGCCTTCTCCAGGATTACCTTTGCATTTTCCAGAACCTGTCCGGGCTTGCAGGCGATCACGATCATTTCCACCTTCTCCAGCATTTCCTCCAGTGTTTCGGCGATCCCGATGCCCAGCTCTTCATGCTTTGCCTTCAACTCTTCCATGCTGGGGGTATAGGCATATGCCTGATCCGGCGTAAGCTTTCCTGCAGCAACAAATCCGGAAAAAAGGGCCGAACCCATATTTCCGATCCCGATAAATCCGATGCGTTTCATTTGTAAGTTTCCTCCTGCTCTCTTTTCTATTGTTCTTTTTCTATTGTTCTTTTCTATTGTTCAATAATGCCGTGCTTCAACACTTCATTCCCGGTTGTAATTCCGGGGTCAGGCACATTTTACTGAATCTTCTCAAAATCAATGGCACCATGCTTGCAAACCGGGCAGATGAAGTCATCCGGAAGCTCCTCGCCTTCATAAATGTATCCGCAGATCTTGCATCTCCAGCCCTTCACCTCGGTCTTCCGGGGCTTCGGCTTGATATTTGACTGATAATAACTGTAGGTTGCGGAAGGATCCTGGTTCAGAACCCCGCCATCCGTTACATCCGCGATAAACATGGTATGTGTTCCCAGGTCAATGCTCTGCACCACCTTTCCGGAGATAAATGCATTGATGCCCTTCGTGATCACATAAAGTCCGTTATTCGAACGAACCGCATCCTTATAATCCGCAAACTTGTCCACTTCCCGTCCTGTCTGGAATCCGAAATGTTTGAAAAGATCAAATTCTGCCTTTTCGGATATGATGGAAATGTTGAACTCTCCGGTTTCCATGATCAGATCATGGGTATAATTTGCTTTATTGACCGCAATGGAAATGCGGTTGGGTGTAGTGGTAACCTGGATCGCCGTATTGATGATACAGCCGTTATCCTTCGCCCCGTCTGTTGTCTTTGCGGTCAGTACATACAGACCGTATCCCAGCTTATACATTGCTTCCTTGTTCATATGATACCTCCTCTGCTAAAATCATTCCTGCTATCTCAGGATCTTCTTCATCTCCCGTACCGCAGTCTTAACCCTTTGGTCAAACTGCCCGAAGAAATCTGCTTCCTTGTCGTATTCGGCCACAAAAAAAAGTTCGAGTAAAAAGAGCATAAAATTTCGAACCTGCTGCGGATCCTTCGCCTCCCCGGATTTTCGCCGGGCCAGCTGAAGATAATTATGCCATTTCCTGACAAAAGCCGTATGTTCTTCAATCGGCTCGATATCGATCCATTTCTGAACCTTAACCTTGCTTTTGTTCTTTTTCGTGCATTCATTTACCTGAAGGAAATATTTGAAATCCCCATCCTTATAATATCTGCCCAGCGGAAACAGCCTGCAGATGGACGGCCGGTAAGGATGGATGCTGCACCTTCCCTCTTCATTTAAAAAGAGACATCCTTTTTCCATATTCATATGGGGCAGGATCAGCCCGTCCAGAACGGACAGCCGGATCTCCTTCTCCACCATATCCGAAAAGCTCCGGCCGGTGGCCTTACAAAGCATCCATACATCATACGGATCCAGGGTAATGGATGTTCCCATATCGCTCCGGCAGCATTTGCTGCAGCCGACACAGCCCGCCGCATCCGCCCGGACCATATCATTCAATTCATATAATCTGCCATCGGAGATTTCCTCCAGCGTACCTTCCCGAAGCACGTTTCATCCTCCCGTTCCTACCTGTAGAGATACTTACCCTCTATAGTTTACTTGAAAAAGTTCGGAATGTAAACGAAGGAAATGAACTTTTTATAAAAGCATTGTTTTTTTCCACTTTTTGTGTTAACTTATTGGTGTTATATTGGTTTTTAATCAATCTGATCAACAGATTCGTCCGTTTTTTAGAGAAACGAGACAAGCCATAAAAAAGAAAGGATGGTTGAATATGGCAGATTATTTTGATCCCAATAGCTACAATCAGAACCAACAGGGTCAGTACCCCCAGGGCCAGTACCAGAACCCGCAGCAGGTATATCAGCAGCAAATGTATCAGCAGCAGATGAACCGCGGCGCATTCGGTATGAACCAGCCCCAGTATGCACCGGGCATGCAGCAGACAGCAGCTACGGCAGCAGATGTGAATGATGTTCTTATTAAATCATTCCTGTTCATGTTCCTGGCACTTCTGGTAACCGGTATCACTTCCCTGATCGTTGCACAGAGCAGTTTCTGGATTGATATCAGGAGAAATCCTACGATCCTGATCGTTTTTGCGATCCTTGAGATTGTTTGCGTTATCGCAGCAACCGCAGCCATGAAGAGAAACAATCTGGGACTTTCCGCTGTACTCTTCGGCGCTTACTCGATACTGAACGGTGTGACACTTTCCATCATCTTCCTGGTATACACAACCAGCTCGATCACATCGGTATTCTTCATCGCAGCAGGTATCTTCGGTGCTATGGCAGTGATCGGTGCAATTACAAAGAAGGATCTTACCAATCTGGGTATGATCTGCATCGTCGGACTTTTCGGAATCATCATTGCTTCCATCGTAAATATCTTCCTGAAATCCGAAGGTATGGACTTTGTGATCAGCATCATCGGTGTAGTAATCTTCACAGGTCTTACAGCATATGATGTTCAGAAGATCAAGAAGATGGCTATTTCAAATGTAGGCTACAATCCGATGGTTATCGGACTTTACGGTGCTATGGAACTGTATCTTGATTTCATCAACCTGTTCCTGTATCTGCTCCGTCTGTTCGGAAAGGCTAAGAACTAATACCATATCATGAAAGAATTATTACTTCTTTTTGCAATACCGGATAAAAGCATCCGAAATGATCTTCGGAACCTTCTGGCTCCCATGAAGCTTCAGGTTAAGTATGTAGAGCGTCCGCAATACAACCGCACCCTGGCTTCCCTGGCAGGGCTGGAACCCATGAAGGATCTTCCGCTCCCCTATGACGGACCGGAATTTGAAATGCCGCTGATGATCTTCTCCGGCATTCCGGATGCAAAGCTCAGCCTGTTGCTGAATGCGCTGAAATCCTATGACCGCTGTCGGTTTCCGCTGAAAGCCGTCATGACGGAGACCAGCCGGAACTGGGCTGCCGCATATGCATATCTGCACATCCGTGCAGAGCATATGGCACTTCATCCCGAAGAACAGCAGAGCATGCAGCCTGCCACCGGGCAGGATTCCTGATCCGGAAGCAGCAAAGAGAACTGAATAACAAAAGGAAAAGACCTGCTCCCGCAGGTCTTTTTCTTATCTATGGCTATACTTTCATGCGTAGATTTCCGTACGCAGCTACGCAGTATCCTTTATGATTAATGATGGAACAGCCGGATTCCCGTGAAGCACATTACGATTCCGTACTTGTTGCAGGTCTCGATCACATTATCATCGCGGATGGATCCGCCCGGCTGTGCGATATAACGTACGCCGCTGCGGTTTGCGCGCTCTACATTGTCTCCGAAGGGGAAGAATGCATCCGAGCCCAGTGTAACATCCGTATTTCCTGCCAGCCATGCCTTACGCTCCTCGCGTGTGAAGACCTTCGGCTGCTCGGTAAAGTACTTCTGCCATTCGCCCTCACCGATCACATCCTCATAATCATCGCTGATATAAACATCGATGGTATTGTCACGGTCTGCGCGGCGGATATCCGGCTTGAAGGGAAGTGACAGTACCTGGGGTGACTGACGGAGATACCACTTATCCGCCTTGTCTCCTGCCAGTCTGGTGCAATGGATTCTGGACTGCTGACCGGCACCGATACCGATGGCCGCTCCGCCCTTTACATAGCACACGGAATTGGACTGTGTATATTTCAGTGTGATCATTGCGATCGCAAGGTCGATCTTCGCGGACTCCGGAAGCTCCTTTGCATCTGTTACGATATTTGAGAACAGCTCATCATTGATCACCAGTTCATTTCTTCCCTGCTCAAATGTAACGCCGAATACATCCTTTGTCTCAACCGGTGCGGGTACATAGGATTCATCCATCCGGATCACGCAGTAATTGCCGTTTTTCTTCTGCTTCAGAAGCTCCAGTGCTTCATCCGTATAACCCGGAGCAACCACACCGTCACTGACCTCACGCTTGATGAGACGCGCCGTATCCTTGTCGCACACATCGGAAAGCGCGATAAAATCACCGAAGGAAGACATACGATCCGCACCGCGGGCACGGGCATATGCGGAGGCAAGAGGTGAAAGCTCACCCAGATCCTCAACCCAGTAAATCTTCTTTTCCATTTCGGTCAGCGGAAGTCCGACTGCCGCACCTGCCGGAGATACATGCTTGAAGCTGGTTGCTGCCGGAAGACCGGTCGCCTTCTTCAGCTCACGTACAAGCTGCCAGCCGTTCAGGGCATCCAGCAGATTGATATATCCGGGTCTTCCGTTTACAACGGTAATGGGAAGATCCTTTCCGTCCTTCATATATACACGGGACGGTTTCTGATTCGGGTTACAGCCGTATTTTAATTCGAATTCGTTCATTTGGCTCCTCGCTTTCTTTCTCTTACTGATTCTTATTCACGATGCGTGTTTCAACCGCTCCGCTCTCAATGTCCACAAAACGGGTGAAGAGGGAAACCTTGTTGTCCGGATCGATGGCATTCCATACGATCTCCGTAAAGCTGTCAATGTCCCCGTCCGGAATCTCAATCGATGTGGGCTCTCCCTCATAGCTGGGAAGCGGGTTTCCGTCGCCCATATAGGTATGAATGAAATGTCCCTCTCCTGCCTTCGGATTATCGTAGCTGAAGGTATAACGGTTGCACTGATCCGGATCCCCCTGATTGCTCTTCAGGATGGACATATCATATGCATACGGTTTCTCCGTATCAAACTTAACCCAGCCGGAAATACGGGGTGTATAGTTCGGTGCATCCGGCTCAAACTCGCGGCTTCTGAGAGACTCTTCAAATGTCATGCCCTTCTTCAGTCCGTCATAGAGCGTATCGGTCTGATCTCCGTTGGTTACGATCACATTTCCGTCAAGGACACGAACCGGCGCATAGATGATAAGACTCGGATCCGAAAGCTTTGCAGGATCGAAGGCTTCCGTGCGGATTCCTTCACCCTCCGTCACAAAGACGCGGTTTCTGCTGTTTTCGGAGCGTCCCATGATAAAGTAAGCGATCGCTGCCTTCTTTCCGTCCGGTGTACGGCCGATCACGATACCGCGTCCCGGATAGCTTGTAGCTCCCAGTTCTGCTGCCAGATTCTTCTTTTCCATCTTAATCCTCCTTCTTATAGAAAGGACTGGTATAAGTCCCTCCATACATTCGATCCATCATTTTCGATCGTTTGCTGATCTCATCTTCCGTTTCCTTCACGCCTCTTTCCTCGGTCAACGTCGGTTTATCCGAGAAAAGGTTCGTTCCGAGTCCCAGTCGTTCTCCCTCGATCTGAACTCCCATGGCCGCAAGCGTCGTGGGGAAAAGATCAAATGTGGAGAAGGTCCTGTATTTATCCGGATCCGTAACCTGCACTGCGGAATTGATCACACAGGTATAGGTCTTCCGCTGGTAACTCTCCGGCACATCATCACAGAAATCCGTATCCATGGTAGGATGATCTCCGGTAATGATCACGGTCGTATCCTTATAAAAATCCTGGGTTTTCAGCCATTCAACGAATCTGTACACATAGTTATTGGAACAGTTCATGATATTGGCATACCGGTTATTTCCGAAGTAATATCTGCAGTTCGGGCACCAGTGTCCGTCCTCAAAATGTGTATCCACCGTCAGCATCGTATAATTAAAGGGTTTTCCCTCTTCCGCCAGCTCCACAAGTTCTTTCTTCGCATAGCTGAACAGCTTGTCATCCTCATAGCCCCACCATACATAGTAGTCCGAAGGAATAAGTCCCTCCCGGATCGCATATCTGTAGTCATGGATCTCATAATGTCCGTGGCTGTCATAGTAGAGTTTCCGTCCGCCGAAGGTTGCATCCGAACCCAGCAGGAGCCGGTTGGTATAGCCCTCCTTCTCCAGGATATCACCCAGGGTCACGATTCCCGGCATGAAGTCGTCATTTACCGCCATTCCATTCTGGCCGAGAGGCGTTTTCAGGGGCAGTCCCGAAGAGGTTGCGAACATGGCACCCATGGTCCAGACTGCACCGGGAAATGCGATCCCGCCGTTCAGCTTATCGCTGTTTCCGGAAAAATCTTCATTCTCCCTTGCCATCGTCGTAAGCTGGGGAATGATATTTTCGGAGAACGCACCGCCGGATTCCTTATCCGTAAATGTAACCTCCATGGATTCCAGATAGATCACGATCACATTTCTCTTCTTCTCCGGAAATGTAAGCGTCACCGTTCCCGGATCCACGTAGTTATCCTCGATATAATTCGATATCGTGAAGTAATTCTTTAAAAAGGGACCGATCCCGAAGCCGTGCCATGCGGAAAGAATCCCGGTGATAAATACCGCACTTGTAAGCAGCGCCGTGATCCGGTACAGGATCCATCCGCATTTTCTTTTTTTGCGGAACAC
>CADBOV010000155.1 GCA_902796385.1 uncultured Lachnospiraceae bacterium | reverse complement strand
TTTCCAGAGCACACTGGCGAATGGGGCAGAGCGATTCACAGAAAGGCGTTTTCACACCGTCGATCCTGCATCCGACGCAGTGAATCATCTCCGGTGTGATCTCCACCCCGTTCAGTTCAGACCACTCTTTCGCAACCTTTTGCCTTAAGGAATCATCGTTATTCACGGTCGCAAGACGGGCTTCGCAGTTCTCACAGTCCAGCCCGCAAAACGCGATATAATCTTTCATCTTTAAATACCTCCATCGATTACTTCCTGCTTCATTAACTTTAACCTCCCAATCTGGTTTTCAGTATTCTTTCTTTTGTATTGTTCGCCATAATAACCTCCGCTTGGAAAAAGTGACCTTCCGTTCACCTATTATAGTGAACGGAAGGTCACTTGTCAAGATCCTATGTAATTATTTGTATCCCATTCCACAAATAATCTGCTCTTCCGGAGACTGCGGAAACCCCGGAACCCTTATCTGCGCAAAACACAGCACAGTGCGATCATAAATTGTCCTCTGCCTTATTCCTCACATATAGCTGACCGTTTCTGTCAGTCTTTTTCTGTTTTCGTGATTTGGCAAAGGTTCCGCCCCTTCCGCGGCATAGCCCAGGTCCATCACCATAAGCACCTCTTCATCCTCCGGCAGTCCAAGAACGTCAGCCAGTTTCTCCGGATCGAGGAAATTCACCCAGCAGCTGTCCACGCCTTCATCTGCAGCTGCAAGGATCATGTGCGTTGCTACAATCGTCGCGTCTTCCACGCCGGAGTCCCGCTTACCGCCGGGATAAGTAAAGACGTTGTTCTTATTGAAAGCTACGACAAGAACTGTCGGTGCCCCATAGCGGCAGGGCGTTACTGTGTCAACCTTTGCAAGCGCCTCCTGTGACTGGATGACGTATACATGCTGCTCCTGAAGGTTTTTTGCGGTCGGTGCAAGCCTTCCGGCATTCAGAATAGCTTCAAGTTTTTCTTGCTCTACCTGACGTTCTGCATACTTCTTGCAGGAATAACGTGATTTGATTACTTTTTTGAATTCCATTTTATCCACGCTCCTTTGAGGAAGATTGATCTATTTTATTCTTGAAGTAAAAAAGTGTCAAGTCTTAGCTCCTCCCCTGGGTTCTGTCAAGGGAGATGGATCACAGTTCAAGCCTCCAGAATCTTAAAATGATTATGGCAGTACTCTATGAGGCCGTCATGTTTCATTTTTCCAAGTTCCTTGGAAAGCGCCGTCCGTTCCACGTTCAGATAATCCGCCATCTGCTGGCGGTCAAAGGGTATATCGAATTCCCGGCTATGCCTGCGGTGTGACATGGTGTCCAGGTAAGCCATGATGCGTCCCCGGATTGTCTTGGGGGAAGTGTGGAAGGAGCGGCTGGAGAGCATCAGGTTCCTGCGGGAAGTAATCATCAGCAGGTTCCTGACAAACTTCATGCGCCAGGGAGAAAGATCCTCCATTGGTTTCTCTCCGATCCGCATAAAGAGAATCCGGCAGTCTTCGTTGGCACGGACATTGATCATCAACGGTTCATCACCGAGTATGGCATAGGTTTCAGCAAAAAAATCGTCTGCTTCCGCCAGATGAAGGATGGTCCGGTTCCCCCAGATATCATCATTTTCGATCGTCACACTTCCGGAAAGAATGATTCCCATCTCGCGTGTTGTGCTTCCGGCGTGCATGATGATTTCATCCTTTTGAAAGGATTTTTCATATACCCGAAATGCTTGCAACGCGGCGTCGACTTCCTGCACTGTCATGGCGTGGAAAACTTCGGAATTCAGAACACTTTCTGATGACAAAATCTGCACCTTCTTTTTGCTCGTGGTTATTACCACATACTTTTTAGTTGAATTATAGTATCCTGACAGCAGAAATTCAAGGGAGGGTTCATAAATGATCCGTAAAATCATCCGTATAGACGAGGAAAAGTGCAACGGCTGCGGACTTTGTGCCGAGGCGTGTCATGAGGGCGCAATTGACATTGTAGACGGTAAGGCGAAGCTCATGCGGGAGAACTTCTGTGACGGCTTCGGCGATTGCCTGCCGAACTGCCCGACCGGGGCAATTTCTTTTGAAGAAAGAGAGGCGCCTGCCTATGATGAGTCGGCTGTAAAGAAAGCACAGGAGGCAAAGAAAATGGAAGAAATGAAACATGTTCAT
>CADBOV010000154.1 GCA_902796385.1 uncultured Lachnospiraceae bacterium | reverse complement strand
TTCCTCAACCTCGGGCTCCTCTTCAGCATCCGGTTCTTCTTCAACCTCAGTCTCTTCTTCGGCTACCGGTTCTTCCTCAGCTGCAGGTTCTTCCTCAACTACCGGTTCTTCTTTAACAACCGGCTCTTCTTTAACAACCGGTTCTTCGTCAGCAGCCGGTTCTTCCTTCGCTACGGAACTGTTGTAGGTTTCCTGCAGATTTTTCTTTTCTTTTGCATCGATCTTATATGCATTGATCAGATCAAACGGATTCTGGTAAGCGGATTTTTCCGCTTCGGAAAGATCCGAGATCGTGTCGGACTCCGGTGCAAAACCGTCATCGAAATCATAACTGATCAGACCTTCGATGGAATCAGGAACGATCTCCTGCATCTCTTCCTTATTTCTTCCCCGATCCATGAACTGGGATGCAAAGCCCTTTACCCGGCCCATCATAGGCTCACTGGCTTCAGGCTCAGGTTCTTCCTCAGGTTCCTTCGTATCCGCCTGACTTTCTTCTTTAGCCGGCATGTCCGGACTTTCCTGTACCGGTTCGGTTCCCGGTTCTTCTTCCGTGGTCGTTTCCGTCATTTCCGGTTCGGGGCCTTCCGTCGGTTCCTCTTCGGATCCTTCTTCCGTTTCCTTCCCGGAATCATCTGCCTCTTCTTTATTCTTCTTTCGGAACTTCCGTTTCAGGAAGGATTTGAATTTCTGCTCCGTATCAGTATCTTCAATGATCGCGGCAGGTTCATCCCCTTCATCCACTATATCCGTCAGGGGCACTTCATCCCTTGCCTCGGACGGGTGCATCCGGTAATAATCCTTTTTCAGCTGTTCCCGTTCCATTTCCCGGATCTCTTCTTCTTCCGGTGAACGGTCCGGCCGTTCCGAAGCTGCATAAACGTCGAACAATTCCTCTGCCGACTGCTTATGATCCTGAATATCCTGGATCAGTTCACTTCGATCACTCTTGCGGAATGTTGCCTTAAAATCCGATGCTATGATCTCTGTATCCTCGCCCTGCAGAAACAGGAGAAGGAACAGTTCATAGCTCCAGAATTCATCCATGTTGTGGCTGTAATAGGGATCCAGCAATTCTTTTAATTCCGCCGGGTCCGCATGTCTGGCCTTCTTAAGAACATAATCGATGTTCTTTTTCTCCTGCAGATTCAGCCTTGCATTATAACGATACTGCTCGGCATATTCATCCGCCAGACTGAAATACCCCTGCTTCAGATAAAATGTTATGAGTGAAAATAAAATCCGATTGGATTCCGGTCCCATGATATGCGCTTTTACGTACATATTCCGGGCATCCGTGATTCTCCCTACATTTTCATAGACCTCGCCGCACACCCGAAGGAATTGGGGATTCAGCGATTTCTCAAGATCCTGGGAGTCCAAAATATCAACCGCCAGGCTGTATTCCCTTGCTTCAGCCAGCTCCTTGATTTTATTTACACTTGTCATGCTAAGTCCGGAGCTCAAGTTCTTCACCTCAAATCTAATATCTTAGTGGCCCTCTTCTTCAAAGACCTTTTCTACTTTCTCAATTACCGTATCCTTCATATTGCCGCGGGTCTTCTCATACTGAAGTCCGGACTCCATGATCTCCAGAAGCTGGAGACGGTATTTTGTATCGATCGACTTGATGTAATCCATCAGAACGTCCTTGATCTCAATGACGTATTCCTTCTCTTTCATCCGGTCGATCATTTCTTCATAGTTAAATGTGGTAACGATCTTAATATCGTCATGCTTACGTCCGCAGACAACGCACTCATCTGTTCCTGCCTCATTGACATGTCCGCAGTTACAGGTCCAGATCATACCGTCTGTCTGATATTTCTCAACCGCATCGATACCCTTCTTCTGCTTCAGGGATTCCAGACGGTGTGCCGACATGGAAACATTGATCGGCGTATCATTACATGCGTAAAGCGCACGCGGAGTCGCATATTTGCTGATGATGACCTTTGCTTCTTTCAGAAGCAGCACATCATTTTCCGAGATCGGTGCCGAAACGGCTCCGGATTCGATCTGGGATACATTTCCCTTTTCAAATACAAAATCAACATCCTTGATCACAAGGCGTTCGTCATATACATTTGTCAGCTCAACACTGGCACGTACTGCCTGGATGTCGTCCTTATTATAGTTGAAGAACAGCACACGCATTCTTACATCCCCGTTCTCCCCTTCCAGGAAAACCTTAACGGGACGCGGAACCAGTCTTTCGTAATAGTTCATTACCACCAGTTCCTTTGTGATCTTCTTCGGCGGCTTCGGGATCTCTTCCAGTGTTACTGCGGTTCCCGTAATAATGGCACCAAAAGAACCACCCTCAAAAGTCGTATAGATCGTCTGAACTCCGAGAATGGCGTCTGCTTTTTTCTTCTTTGCCGCCTTGATCAGACGCTTCTCAGCATCCTCTCTGGCTTTTTCCACCTTTGCCATGTCCTGCTCGGACACATTTGTAACGCTTGCTGTAATACCTTTCAAAAAGTTCGATCCGAGAATTGCCTCTCCCGAAATGATTCCCAGGTATTCTTTCACCGAGTATCCCTCAAAGCCGTCCCCCGTCGTAAGCAATAATTCCGTCATTTCATACCTCCTGCAATGCGGAAATCTTCTGATTTCCATCCTTCTCCTGTACAATCACGTACACTCTCGGATTATACCATATTTCATGTATAAATTAAACTGTTTTCTTATGAAATGTCATAAGGAGACATCTTCTGTCGGGAATGGCAGAGGATTCTTGTTTACATAAGTCTGATAGCAATATTCGATGGAAAAACAGGTCTCTTCTTCTCCCTCTTCTGCCAGCTCCCAGGAATCCATTTTCTCCAGATTCGGGAAGAAGGTATCCGCTTCGTAAATGTAGTCGATCTTCGTGATGATCGCCCGGTCACAGTATGGGATCAGCATCTGATAAATGCTTCCTCCCCCGATGACGTAAATATCGTCACGATCATATTTCTCAAGTTCCCGGAACAGTTCTTCCTCCGAATGAACCACGATACCACCCCGTACGGAAAAGTCCTTTTTCCTGCTGAGAATGATATTCGTCCGCTGCGCGAGCGGCATCCCGTTCGGGAAGCCCGCCAGCGTTTTTCTTCCGAGAACGACCACATGATTCAGTGTGTGGTTTCTGAAATTCTTCATATCACTCGGGATACGGACCAGCAGCTGATCCTTCAGTCCGATCCCCCAGTTCTTATCTACCGCTGCAATCGCAACCATTTCAAACCTCCTGTATATGAAACATACTCTACACCGCGATCGGAATATTCTTTACCTGCGGTCCGGTCTGGTAATCCTCCACCGTAAAATCGTCCGGTGTGAAGGCATAAAAGTCCTTAACCTCCGGGTTGAGCGTAACCTTCGGTGCCGGAAATACAGGTCTCTTTATCAGTTCCTCCACGATCGGGATATGACGATCATAAATGTGGGCATCCGCGATCACATGAACCAGTTCACCCGGCTTAAATCCGGTCACCTGCGCGATCATCATGAGAAGCGCGCTGTACTGTACGACATTCCAGTTATTTGCTGCAAGCACATCCTGGGAACGCTGGTTCAGTACCGCATTCAGCCGGTCTCCCGTCACATTGAAGGTCATGCTGTAGGCACAGGGATAGAGCTTCATTTCCGAAAGGTCCTGATGCACGTACATATTTGTCATGATGCGGCGGCTGTACGGATTCTGCTTCAGGTCGAAGAGCACGCGATCCACCTGATCGAAATCCCCTTCCCTGTAATGATGCTTCACGCCCATCTGATATCCGTATGCTTTGCCGATAGAGCCGTTTTCATCCGCCCATTCATCCCAGATATGACTGGCCAGGTCGTGGATATTGTTTGACTTTTTCTGCCAGATCCAAAGCACTTCATCGATTGCTGATTTGATATATGTCTTCCGGAGTGTGATTGCCGGAAATTCCTCCGCCAGATCGTAACGGTTCACAACCCCGAACCGTTTGATGGTATATGCAAAGCTTCCGTCCTCCCATTTCGGACGTACCTTCTCTCCCTCGGTACTGTAACCGTGGTCAATAATATCACGACACATGTCAATAAATAACTGATCCGCTTTACTCATCTTCAGCTCCTTTTCCCGGTTGCCCGAACGGCCCGTTTTATGTATTCGAATCACCCGTTTTTCCTGTTTCGGTTGCCTTTTCCATGTAAAAGCACAAAAAAAGCCCTATTCAGACACCCGGGCGCTTTTTTCCCGCTAATTATACTATCATACTTTCCGTAACTATGCATAATAAATTTAATCAAAAAGGAGGAAACCATGTATCCAGTAATTTTCTGGGGCGATCTGCTCCGAAACCTGCGTGAATCCCATTCAATCCTGCAGAAGGAATTAGCACCTCTTCTGCACACCACCCGCCAGAGCTACAGCAATCTGGAGACCGGACGCTCCCGTCCGACACCGGAACAGCTGGCGGTGCTTTCAAACATTTACCATGTTAATCTGTTGGATTATGTAAACAAATGTCTCCCGGAGGAATACCTGCGGGAACAGCGCGACTTCTGGCGGAATCGCGAATACAATGCTAAACAGGCGGAAAGCCAGCCCTCTTCCGACATTTCCGGATTCGGGCAGACCGGGCCGGGACGTCCACGCCGTCAGGCCACGCTCTTCCGGAACAACACAGGGAAAAAACCTCTGGATCTGCTCCGGGAATCCCACAATATGGTGGCGGAAGCAGATTATCCTTATAACCCGGATCCCCGGTCCGGATCATAACCTCTACTACAAGGACAGCACCGGATGACTCTCATCACCCGGTGCTGTATCGGTATTCATTATTTTGCCAGGATTACATGCAGTGATTCCCTGGTTCCTTCCACATCTCCCCTGTTCAGGGCTCTGCTTGCCTTTACAAGCTTCAGTCTGGAAGTCTCAGACATATCATAGATCATGATACGGTCCATTCCTGCAACCGCATCCTCAATCTCCCCTTCATTGAGAAGTGCCAGGATATCTTCCAGAATATCATGGATATCCTTCCAGTGAAGGTAGATTCCGTTTGTCCTGATCTTGCCGGTCATGGTTGCAACCAGTTCCACATTTCTTCCGAGATAATGTGCAACTCCGGATACAACCCGCTCCCACTCCAGAAGCGCTCTTCCCCACGTGGCCTCAGCCACATCCAGGCTGTCATCCTTACTCATATTTACATGATCATCAAAGATATCGGAAAGATGTCTTGCTCCGATCTTCTTCGCCAGCTCCCGCACCTCGCGGACACCGGTCATATATGCATCAACATCCTTGCCGAACAGGGCAAGGGAAAGTCTGCCCCTGCATTCCTCATACTGATCGCAGAACTTGACCAGAGAAGTCTTATACTCCTCCAAATCCCCTCCGTTCTGCGCAAGACCGTCAGCCAGGGAAATACCGCAATGCTGCAATGCCTTTGCAGCGGATGCACGTTCCTCAACCATCTGGATCAGACGCGGATCCTGGGGAAGCGCCTTGGGGCTGATATTATCCATCAATACCTTACAGAAAAGGGATTCATCCACGGGCATACGCAGTACCCCCTTAAATCCTTCCTTCAGAAGGTCATCCTCCGGAGTTTTGTCGTCTGCCTCAACCAGCGCATAGATCTTTGAATCTTTACATTTACTTTCCTTGGTCGCACGGATATTCCTGAGCGTCTGGATCCCGTCCATAAGCGGAAGATCCTTTGCAAGGAAAATGATATCATACTTATCTTTCAGCACCCGCTCCATGCAGGCCATACCTGTATGGGACACGGTTGTAAAACATCCCAGCCTGTCCGAGAGTTTTTTCAGCTGGATCAGGTCCTCTCCCTTACGGTCGATCAAAAGCACATAGCACTTTACCATATTCTGGTCCAGCACAAAATCGGGAATCGGTTCCTCCTCCGGTTCTTCCTCGATCCCGCGGATCTGATTCAGTTTCTTGATCGCATTCTCTTTCAGATTCTCGAGCATTCTTGTTCCCCCTCAATCGTAACTATTCAAGCGCAACTATTTCAAAACAACCTTGCGGAAGTTTTTCTTGCCTCTTTGAATAATGAATTCCTCACCGAAAGCATCTTTTCCGTAACTCTGTTTGATGTCGGTCACCTTCTCACCATTCACGATCACACCGCCCTGTTCAACGGCTCTTCTTCCTTCGCTTCTTGTCTTAACCAGCCCGGTTGCCACAAGAATTCCGATGGCATCAATGACTCCGTCCCGGAAATCCGCCTCTGTGATCTCCGCTTCCGGCATATCCGCTGCATTTCCGCCTCCGAAGAATGCCTTTGCACCTGCTTCGGCCTTCTTTGCTTCCTCTTCCCCATGAACCATGGTTGTAAGCTCTAATGCCAGGATCTCCTTTGCGCGGTTCAGCTCCGCATCCTTCCAGTTCTCCATTTCATGGATCTGTTCCATCGGAAGGAAGGTCAGAAGCTTCAGACACTTGATGACATCGTCATCGGATACATTTCTCCAGTACTGATAGAACTCATACGGAGAAGTCTTCTCCGGATCAAGCCATACTGCTCCCTTTGCCGTCTTTCCCATCTTCTTGCCTTCCGAATTAAGAAGGAGGGTAATGGTCATGGCATAGGCATCCTTGCCCAGTTTCTTACGGATCAGTTCCGTACCGCCCAGCATATTCGACCACTGGTCATCTCCGCCGAACTCCATATTACAACCGTATTTCTGATACAGCATCAGGAAATCGTAGCTCTGCATCAGCATGTAGTTGAATTCCAGGAAGTTCAGCCCCCGCTCCAGACGCTGCTTGTAGCACTCTGCTGCCAGCATCTTGTTCACGCTGAACTGGGAACCGATGTCCCGGATGAATTCAATATAATTCAGATCCATCAGCCAATCCGCATTATTTACCATGATGGCCTTGCCTTCACCGAAATCGATGAAACGGCTCATCTGCTTCCTAAAGCATTCGCAGTTATGATCAATGGTCTCCTTCGTCATCATCTGACGCATATCGGTTCTGCCCGAAGGATCCCCGATCATGGCTGTTCCGCCACCCACCAGAGCGATGGGCCGGTTACCTGCCATCTGGAGACGCTTCATCAGGCACATGGCCATAAAATGTCCCACATGAAGTGAATCGGCTGTCGGGTCAAATCCTATATAAAAGATAGCTTTTCCGCTATTGACCAGTTCTCTTATCTCTTCCTCGTCTGTGGTCTGCGCGATGAGTCCGCGCTCGATCAGTTCCTCATAAACACCCATTTCAAGGTTCTCCTTTGTCATTTTGATACTCTGGCAAGTTATTGTAACATATCCACATCTTTTTTTGAAGAAAAAGATTCCGAAAAGAATTAATAATGTATTAAGGACATTTTTATAATTATGTGGTATAATCCGAACGAAGTGAGGATTTGTGATACAATGGTGGGGATGAAATATGGACAAAAGAAAAGTAATCTATTACTCCGATGAACTGAATGATGAATTCTCCACAGCAGAGATCACACCGCGAAAGATCGATGAAAACTATGTATATATCCATACCTCGCGGTTCAAACGCTTCACACATTTTTTCTGGTACAGAGTGGTTGCGACACCCATTGCTTTCCTTTATATCAAGCTGGTATTCGGACACAGGACCAGAGGAAGATACAAACTGAGAAAACATAGGCATGACGGATACTTTATGTACGGCAATCACACACAGGACATGGCCGATCCCTTCATCCCGAACATGATCGCCTTTCCCAAAACCCTGTACATTGTCGTGCATCCGAACAATGTATCCATGCCCGTACTCGGAAGGATAACCCCTTCCCTCGGTGCTCTTCCGATCCCCGACGGAATGCGGGCATATAAGAACTTCCTGGAGGCCATAGAAACACGCATCGGCGAAGGTCACTGCGTGACCATCTACCCGGAAGCCCACATCTGGCCATATTATACGAAGATCCGCAATTTCCCGGACACCTCCTTCGCCTATCCGGCCAAGCAGGGAACCCCGGTATATTGCTTTACAAATACCTATCACAAGCGGAGATTTTTTGCCCATCCCAGGATCGTAACCTATATCGACGGACCCTTCTATCCCGATATGGATAAACCGGTCAAGGAACGCAAGAAAGAACTCCGGGACAAGGTATACCACTGTATGTGCAAACGGGCTAAAAAATCCAACCACGTACAGATCAGATACATTAAACAGGAGACCGGCAAATGATCGATATTCTTTTCTGCGGAAATGACGGAGTATACGACGGCGTACTGACCTCGGCGCTATCCATTCTTATGCGCACCGAAACCAGTGAACCGTTCTGTTTTCATATCTTTACCATGGATGTTTCTCATCTGGATGAAAAATATGTCTGCATAACCGATGAACATGTACGTTCACTGGAAAATGCAGTGAAATCCTTTAATGAGGAAAACTCCGTAAAGCTGTATGATGTAAGCAGATACTATATGAAGGCATTCTCAGGCTGTCCCAACGAGGGAGCCTACTGCTCCCCTTACACCCTGATCCGTTTATTTGCCGATGTTGTGAAGGGAATTCCGGACAAGCTCCTGTACCTGGACGCGGACATCATGTTCAACCGTGACATCCGTCTTCTCTGGGACACGGATCTTACGGACTACGAATACGCAGCTGCCCGTGATCATTACGGAAAATATCTGCTCTATCCGAATTACATCAATGCAGGGGTTCTTCTGTTCAATATGAAACTGGCCCGTGAAACAGGTCTTTTCAAAAAAGCCCGTTGGTGGATCAAGAAGAAAAAGCTGACCTTCGCCGATCAGAGCGCACTGATCCGCTCCACGACGAAGCGGAAAGTACTTCCCCAGCGGTTCAATGACCAGAAGTTTCTGCATAAGCATACGGTAGTGCGACATTTTTCAAAACGGCTTTTCTGGCTGCCG
>CADBOV010000153.1 GCA_902796385.1 uncultured Lachnospiraceae bacterium | reverse complement strand
ATGGCAAGACCTGTATGATGCTCCGAATATCCCGGAACAGCCACATATTTCTTCACATAGTCCTCACCCTTTTCAACGGTCCAGTCGTCCCAAAGTTTCTGCTGTTCCGCAACACTTCTCGTGGTACTGTCCAGTTCAATGTAGATTCCCTCATCTGCGCATTCCTTCTGCAGCTTCAGGAACTGCTCCAGAGCCTTCTTCTCTACCTTATACTTCTCTCCGTACCGGTTCGTTGACTCTTCAAGAACCACTTTACTCTCCCAGTCATCCGGAAGCTTATGGGTCTTATTTACAAGGACCATGTAATCATAGTCTGCTTTGGCCTGTTCGGTGTTCGCAGTTGTTGTCGGCGTCTCCGATGCAGCCGTGCTTTTCTCTTCCTTTCCGCAGCCTGTCAGCATAAAGCAAGCAGCTGCAGCAAGCGCACATGTGAAAATTCTTGTCCGAAGTCCTTTTTTCATGGGTAAAACCTCCGTTTTCTTTTTTATTTTGATCTGAGAAGTACTGTTTCTTTTCAGAATCATAGACATTCAGTTCCTCCTTTATAGTTTCTGATCCTGTCAACTGAAGTCTACATCCATTGCGATCTGCAGTTTATAATCCGGATAGGCTTTCTGCACATCTTCCATGACTTCCCGGTATACTTTTTTCCGGTCCTCCGCATCAAAGCTTACAACGATATCAAAACGTATCGTTTTCTCCTTTTTGTCCAGATAAAATCCATGCATCTGGAGAACATGCGGATGTGCGGTTGTGAGTCGGTTCACATTTTCTCTTGCCGAAATGGCTTCCTGATCCTTCGTATTGTAGGAATAAACGCCAACTGCGGTAAGTATCACATGATGTTTTTCATACACCGTGTTCTGTACCTTCCGGATCATTTTATCCAGGTCATCTGCCGAAAGGGAATCCGGTACTTCTATATGGACAGAGCCATTATAAGAATCCGGTCCGTAATCATGCAGTACCAGGTCATAGGCTCCGCGGATTTCAGGAAATCCCGTGATGGTTGCCTTGATCTCTTTTGCCATCTCCGCATCAACACGTTCTCCAAGCAGCTTTGACAGGGTCTCGCTGATCATTTCATAACCGGATTTGATGATGACCAGTGCAATGATCGCACCCAGCCACGCTTCCAGTGACACATCAAAGATCAGATAGATTCCTGCTGCGATAAGCGTAGTTACGGAGATCACCGAATCCAGCATGGCATCTTCACCGGAATTGATCAGTGCATCCGAATTCACTTTTTCCCCGACGCCTTTTACATATCTTCCCAGAACGATCTTTACCACCACTGCCACCGCAACGATGATGAGAGATACGGTTGAATAATCCGGCTTATCCGGGGTGATGATCTTCTTCACCGATTCCGTAAATGCGGTTATACCCGCATACAGAACCAGAATGGATATCACCATGGCCGAAAGATATTCTATCCTTCCATATCCAAAGGGATGTTTCCTGTTTGGTTCCTTTCCTGCCAGCTTTGTACCTACGATGGTAATAACTGAGCTTGCGGCGTCAGACAGATTGTTCACCGCGTCCATCACTATGGCGATCGAGTTCGACATAAGCCCGATCACTGCCTTGAATGCCGCAAGAAAAGCATTTGCGATTATGCCGATGATGCTTGTCCTTATTATCTTTTTGTCTCTTGTCAGTTCTTTTTCCATCTGATCATTACCCTATCGAAAAATCCAAACGCCCGGTTCACTATTACAGAACCGGACGAACATGCTTTAGCCCTGAAAACATGATAAAGTGTCTCGTAACCACATTATACCATGTTTTTCTTCTAATAACATGAAAACTCAAATCTTCATCCGTCCCTTTCCGTTTTTTCCAAATGTATCAGATCGGTAAGTTTTTCATAAACAGCATCGGCAACTGCAAATTTATAATCCAACCTGGTCGGAAGGGTTCCGGTATATTTCTGATAAGAGTAAAGTTTCCCGTGATAACAGATGGAGAAGAATACCTGCCCGGGTACGGAGGCTTCCGGGTTCGCCGGATCAACATTTCCGGTGGTCCCCGTAATTCCGATCCCGATATCCGCGTGGTATGCTTCCGCACACGCTTTCGCCATGGCATCGGCTGTTTCCGTGGAATATACGGAATACTGATCGATAATATCCTTCGGTACCCCGTTTTTTATCTTTGCTTCATTGCTGTAGGTGATATAAGCTCCCTTAAAGATGGCGGAAGCGCCTTCCGTATCAGTGATCAACGAAGCGATCTGGCCCGATGTGGCTGATTCCATTGTGGTGATGGTCAGTTTTTCACCGATCAGAAAAAGCGTGAGTTCTCTGTATTTCTCACGTATGACTGACCGGCCCGGGGTTTCGGATCTCATTATATTCACGGAAGCTTCTGTTTTCACGGAGTCCTTTATATTCACGGAGTCTTCTGTTTTCACGATCTTCTCCTTGTTTACGATCTTATTCTCGTTTACGTTCCACATCTCCCTGTCCGAGGAAAATAGCGAAATGTACGGGTAACAACATACAAATTATAACACAAATCCCAAAAAAAGGCTGTCAGACGACAGCCTTTCCTGTTCTATCTTGTCAGTTTCAGTTTGATCAGGATAACCGACTGTCCGGAGATTTACTTGTCTTCCTTCCGGATATGCTCGGAAATACTGATGCTGAAGCCTGTCGGTGAAACCATCATGGTAGAGATGGATGATCCTGTATCGGTGATCTTATCACCCTGCGCATTCACAAAGCCCTTGGACTTCAGAAGTTCGTAAGCTTCATTGAAATCTCTTACATTCATACGGATGGTTGTCATATCCTGCGGTACGGTATCCACCTGCGTTACATTTACCCGGAAGCCGTTAGGATCCTTTAAGTCAAAACTGGTGATATCCTTATCATTGATCCCGTCCTTCTGATGACGTCTCTCGAATCCAAGCTCCTCGAAAAGCTTGATAATATTCTCAGAATCCTTTGTAACGATCAGCGGGTTAAAAGATGTAATCTGCATAATGTTTTCCTCCTAAAACTTTAATAAATGAATTATGCTTCTTTGATATGCTGGCAAAGGTCAAATGCGAATCCGCTCGGAGAGATCATCATTGCCGATCTGTTGGTTCTGGAATCTACCGTAGCGTCGCCACTGGAATTCTTGAAGCCCCTAGCCTTAAAGTACTCATAAGCCTCTTCGAAGTTATCTACATTCATACGGATCAATGTGATATCCCTCTGCATGCTGTCCACCTGTGCAACGTCTACATAGAAGCCGCCGGCATCCTTCATGCGAACGCTCGTAACGTCATTCCCTGAAGTAGATGTCACTGTAATACTGTGACGTTTCTCAAAGCCCAGCTCCTCAAAGAGCTTAATGGCTTTTTCAGCGTCATTTGTAACGATCAACGGGTTAAAACTGGTGATTTTCATTTCGTGTACCTCCACTTATAAATCTATGTCTAAACGCGGATCCCGCGGTTAAACCGTTTGCTCATCTTTTGAAATCTGATTCCTTTGAACGAAATTGATCATATCAAAGAATAAGTCACAAAACTGTCACACTATTCCCCATTTATATAATATAATGTTTTCAATCAATGTAAAGTGTGTAATAATGAACTATATCAAGCCTGATAAACAGCTTAAATTACCCCGTCCGGATTCTGCACGGACTGAAAGGAGCCTTATGATATTATACTATTCCGCAACCGGAAACACGAAATTCGCCGCAAAACTTCTTGCAAAGCTTCTGAATGATGAATCCATCGATCTTCTGGAGCGTATCCGTACAGAAGACTACACACCGATCAGTTCAGAAAAGCCGTTCATCATCTGCTCACCGGTTTATGTCTGCGAGCCGCCCCGGTTTCTCTGCAAATTCTTAAAGCAGTTAAAACTGAAAGGAAATCCGAATGTTTATTTCGTATTCACAAGCGGGGGCTATGCAGGAATTTCAAGTAAGATCGCCCGTCGTCTGGTACGCCGGAAGGGAATGAATTATATGGGCCGCGCCGAGCTGCGCATGCCCCGGAACTATATCGCAAATACACTGTATGACATGCTTCCGCCGGAAGAAAGCAGACAAAGGATCCTGGAATCCGGACGACAGATCCCCCGGATCGCACATCAGATCAAAATGGGAAGACCGCTGAAGGGGCGTCATATCTTCCTCTTCGAATCAGCAGTAACCTATCCCTTTACTCCCGTTTGGACACGGCTGACACATACATCCAAACCCTTTTATACCACGGATGCCTGCATCGGCTGCGGTAAATGTGCCCGTCTCTGTCCACTGAACAACATCGAAATGAAGGATCAAAAACCCCAGTGGAAAAAGCCGTGTGCACACTGTATGGCATGTATCGCCAACTGTCCCTTTGAAGCAATTGAGTATGGCAACCGGACGCAGGGAAAAGAACGCTACCTGATCTCAAAATATGTAAAAAAGAAGTTCCAATAGTTTCTTCGTTTTATAAAAACTCAGGGAGGCAGATGCCTTCCTGAGTTTTCTGTTTTTTCACTTCTTCTTGTCGTCTTTTTCTTCTTCCGTTTCTTCTCTTTATTACCCAAGAGCCACATCCAAAGCCATCATAAGAGTAAAACCAACCGCAAACATAACCACTCCGACAGCCATTCCTTCCGGGATATTGTGAAGTGTAACCGCAAGAACCATCATGGTGCTCTTCCGCAATTTTGCTTTCGGTCCTTCT
>CADBOV010000152.1 GCA_902796385.1 uncultured Lachnospiraceae bacterium | reverse complement strand
GCCAGAATGTCGCTGGATGATCTCTTCAATCAGATGCAGGAAGGCAATCTGAAGGAGCTGAAGCTGATCATCAAGGCGGACGTTCAGGGTTCCGTAGAGGCTGTAAAGCAGAGCCTGCTGAAGCTCTCTAATGACGAGATCATGATCAAGTGCATCCACTCCGGTGTAGGTGCCATCAATGAGTCCGACGTTACCCTTGCATCTGCGTCAGGGGCAATCATCATCGGTTTCAACGTACGTCCGGATGCACAGGCAAAGCAACTTTCCGATGAGGAGAAGGTGGATGTTCGTCTTTACACGGTCATCTACAACGCAATTGATGATATCGAGGCAGCCATGAAGGGTATGCTGGATCCGATCTTCGAGGAGAAGGTTACCGGACATGCGGAGATCCGTCAGGTCTACAAGGCATCCGGTATCGGTTCCATTGCCGGAAGTTATGTGCTTGACGGCGTGATCGAGCGGAACAGCTCCGCAAGGATCACACGTGGCGGCGAGCTGATCTTCGAGGGCAAGATCGCATCCCTGAAGCGCTTTAAGGATGATGTAAAAGAAGTAAAAGCCGGATATGAATGCGGTATCGTATTTGACGGTCATAACGATGTGGCAGAAGAAGACCAGATTGAGATCTACAAGATGGTTGAGGTGCCGAGATAGTCCGTTTCGATCGAACCGGCAACGTGATTACAAAGGAGTAAGAAATGAGATCAAATCAGCATGGCGCATCCAGAGTTTCTCATGATGTACAACGTGCGCTCAGCAAGATTATTTCCGAACTGAAGGATCCCAGGATCAGTCTTATGACTTCAGTGACCAGATGTGAAGTGACCAAGGATCTTAAGGAATGCAAATGCTATATCAGTGTTCTCGGCGATGAGGAAGCTACCATGAGCGGTCTTACCAGCGCAAAGGGCTTTATCCGTAAGCAGCTGGCATCCTCACTGAATCTCAGAAATACGCCGGAGATCGAATTTGTTCCGGATCATTCCATCGCATACGGTGTTGATATGTCAAAGCGTATCGATGAAGTAATGTCCGAACAGCGAAAGAACAGTAGTGGGGAATAGGTATGGAAAAAGAAATCAGAGAAAAGGGAAAACGTCTGCACCAGATGCTGGATGCGGCGAATACGATCTGTATCATCGGTCATATCCGGCCCGACGGGGACTGTGTGGGTTCGACGCTTTCCATTTACAATTACATCCTTGATCGTTACGAGGGGAAGACGGTGGATGTTTATCTGGAAACAATTCCGGTGTCCATGAAGTTTCTGAACGGTGCCAGAAAGATCAAGCATGATCCTTCCGGAAAGCATTATGATCTGGCAATCTCCATGGATGTTTCGAGTCTCGACAGACTGGGAAAATATCAGGATATCTATCAGACTGCCATTTCAACGATCTGTATTGACCATCATGTAAGCAATCCGGGATTCGGTGATCTCTGCTTTGTGGATGCAAATGCATCCAGTGCCTGTGAGGCATTTGCGGAGCTGATCGATCCGGAGAACATTTCCCTGAACACGGCAAACTGCCTTTACCTGGGTATGGTACATGATACGGGTGTGTTCAAATATGACTGCACCAGACGTTACACCATGGAACTGGCGGGACTCCTGATCGAAAAGGGTGTGAACGGGAATTATATCATTGATGAGACATTTTACAAGAAGACATATAAACAGAATCTCCTGATGGCAAAGACAGTCCTTGAATCTGTTCTGTATGAAGGTGGAAAGGTGATCGTCGGATTTATTTCCAAGGATACCATGAAGGACTTTAAGGCAACACCTCTGGATACGGAAGGGATCGTTGAACAGCTTCGTCTGACGGAGGGAGTTGAGGTTGCGGTATTCATCTATCAGCTGACGAAGAAATCCTTTAAATTCAGTCTTCGGGCGAAGGAATATGTGGATGTCAGCGAGATTGCCGAAGGCTTCGGCGGAGGCGGTCATGTAAAGGCAGCGGGATTTGATGCTACCGGAAACTACAATGAATTACTGAAGAGTCTCCTGGAGGAGATCAAAAAACGTTTAAAATGATCAGGTGAACTATGTATCAGGGTGTCGTAATACTGAATAAGGAAATGGGCTTTACATCCTTTGATGCGGTAGCGGTCTGCCGGCGGATCTTCGGTCAGAAGGCAGTGGGCCATACAGGTACACTGGATCCCATGGCAGAAGGGGTTTTACCCATCTGCCTCGGACGTGCGACGAAACTGAGTAACCTTTTTTCCTCTGCGGAAAAAGAATACGAAGTGGAAATGGAACTGGGGATCACCACGGATACGGATGACCGGACAGGAACCGTTTTGAACCGGGTACCTGTACCGGAGCTTACGGATGATGAAGTCGAAAAGGCACTTATGTCATATCTCGGGAAGTTCGACCAGATACCGCCGAGGTATGCAGCAATAAAAAAAGACGGAAAAAAACTGTATGAGTACGCAAGGGCCGGAATCGAGGTGGAAGTACCTGCCCGTCCGGTTGAGATCTTTGAACTGAAGATAAAGAGCATTGAGCTGCCGAAGGTTTCCTACCGGGTGCGTTGTTCCAAAGGAACCTATATCCGCAGTCTGTGCAGGGATGTGGGAAAGGATCTTGGAACCGGCGCCACAATGACCGCACTGACCAGAAGATATGCCAGCGGATTCTCCCTGGAGGAAGCGGTTACATTAAAGCAGCTGGAGAAAGCAAAGGAAGACGGCGAACTGGACCGGTATGTACGTCCCATGGACGTGCTGCTTAAGGATTATCCGGCGGTTCACTGTACGGAAGAGGGCAAGAAGCTTCTTTTAAACGGAAATGCACTGCCACCCGGAGCTCTTACCGGTTCAGAGGTAAAGGACGGAGAGCTTTGCAGGGTTTATCTGGATCAGCAGCTGGCTGCATTGTACAGTTTTGATGAGAAAAAGAATATCTTCCGGAATGAAAAAATGCTACTGGAAAGAGGATAGTGAGTTGAAGGCAGTTGCCATAGGAAAATTTGACGGTTTTCATAAAGGACATCAGGTTCTTTTAAATAAACTGATAGAAGAAACGAATATGACAGCCGCAGTCTGCAAGATCGACTTTCCCGGTCCGGGGCTTCTCACCGCAAAGGAACAAAAGGAATTTCTGGAAGAATTCGGGATCCGTAAACTGACACGCCTTCCGTTTACGGAGGAATTCGCGGCAATGTCGCCGGAAACCTTTGTACAGACGATACTTTGCGAGAAAATGGACGCAGGACTCGTTGTGGTGGGAACGGATTTCCGGTTCGGATATCAGAGGAAGGGAACCGTGGATCTTCTGAAATCCATGGGGAATCATTTCGGATTCCGTGTACATGCGGTGGAAAAACTGGAAATGGACGGAAGCCCGGTCAGTTCCACCAGGATCCGTGCAGCGTACGAGGAAGGAAATGTACAGGAAGCGGAGAAACTCCTCGGCTATCCGGTTACATTCCGGGGAACCGTGGTACGCGGGAAGCAGCTGGGAAGGACCATAGGATTTCCCACAGCGAATCTGATCGCCGACCCGGATAAATTTCTTCCGAGAT
>CADBOV010000151.1 GCA_902796385.1 uncultured Lachnospiraceae bacterium | reverse complement strand
ACGCTGTTCTCATCATCAAACAGTGCCTCGGCCAGTGCCTTAGCCAGTTCCGTCTTTCCAACGCCGGTGGGGCCAAGGAACAGGAAGGAACCGATGGGCTTCGACGGATCCTTGATCCCGGCCCTGGACCGGAGGATCGCATCGCTTACCAGATTTACCGCGTCATCCTGACCTACCACACGTTTATGCAGCTCTTCCGGTAAATGTAATGTCTTGGATCTTTCACTCTCCGAAAGCTTTGCTACGGGAATTCCCGTCCATTTGGAAATGATCTTCTCGATCTCATCCTCGGTTACGGTCTCATGCAGCATCTGCCGGCCTTCCTTTGCCAGCTTCTCTTCCAGGACATCCAGTTCCTTTTCCAGATTCGGCAGCTTGCCGTACTGCAGTTCCGCTGCCTTATCCAGATTGTATTCTCTCTGGGCGATCTGGATCTCGTCCTTTGTCTGTTCGATCTCTTCCCTGATCTGGGATACCCGGTCCACCTCATTTTTCTCCGTTTCCCAGGTTGCCTTCATGGAGCTTGCCTTCTCCCGGAGTTCTGCCAGTTCTTCGGAAATAACCGCAAGCCTTTCTTTGGACAGGTTATCCTCTTCATTCTTCAGGGCAGCCTCTTCGATCTCCAGCTGCATGATCCGCCGGAAGATCTCATCCAACTCCGCAGGCATGGAATTCAGTTCCGTTTTGATCATGGCGCAGGCTTCATCCACCAGATCGATCGCTTTATCCGGCAGGAACCGGTCGGAAATGTACCGGTTTGAAAGAGTTGCCGCAGAAACAAGCGCACCGTCCGCGATCTTTACTCCGTGATAAACCTCATACCGGTTCTTGATCCCACGCAGGATGGAAATGGTATCCTCCACGGAGGGCTCCGAAACCATAACCGGCTGGAACCGGCGCTCCAGTGCCTTATCCTTTTCGATATATTTCCGGTATTCATCCACGGTGGTTGCACCGATACAATGCAGTTCTCCCCGGGCCAGCATGGGTTTCAGCATATTTCCCGCATCCAGGGAACCTTCCGTTTTTCCTGCTCCCACGATGGTATGCAGCTCATCGATGAAAAGGATGATCCTTCCATCCGACTTCTTAACGGAGTCCAGAACCGCCTTCAACCGCTCTTCGAATTCACCACGATACTTGGCGCCGGCGATCAGGGAACCCATATCCAGTGAGAAAATCTCCTTATCCTTCAGGGAATCCGGCACATCACCCTTCACGATCCTCTGCGCCAGACCTTCGATGGCTGCCGTCTTGCCGACACCCGGATCACCGATCAGCACCGGATTGTTCTTTGTCTTCCGGGACAGGATCCGGATGATATTCCGGATTTCCATATCACGTCCGATCACGGGATCCAGTTTCTGGTCCCTGGCCCGCTGCACAAGACTTGTCCCGTATTTTTCCAGAGCATCATAGCTGTCCTCCGGATTGTCCGACTGCACCGTCCGGCCGTCCCGGAGCGCATTTACAACATTTAAGAATTCAGACTCTTTGATCCCGTATTTTTTCAGCAGATCCCGTACCGCAGAACTGCCGTGATGGAGCAGTCCCAGGAACAGATGCTCCACGGAAATGTACAGATCTCCCATTTTCTTTGCCTGATCTTCGGCATTCCCCAGTGTCTTTCTCAGATCATTGCTGAGATAAAGGTCCTGGGAGGAACCGTTTACCTTCGGGAGTTTCCTGAGCAGTGCTTCCGAATCCTGTCGAAGTGCGTCAACCGGAACCTCCTGTTTCTTCAGGATCTTAACGATCAGGCTGTCATCCAGTGTAAGCAGTGCATGGAACAGATGCTCTGACTGTAATTCTTTCTGGCCGTACTGATCGGCCATTTTCTGTGTCAGTTCAATTGCCTCCAACGATTTCTGTGTAAAATGATCCATCTTCATACAGTTCACATCCTTTCTGTCACTCCGGTCCGATCCGGGGCTTTTTTCGTTTGTTAGCACTCTTGCTTGGTGAGTGCTAATCCTTCTGATATTGTTATAACACTCCCTACCCCCAATGTCAACACCCTAATTGTAAACAATCTCCGACACCCTTCACAAACGGCCACACCACTCGTTACAAACCTTCTCCGGCCCTCTTCACAAAAAAGAAACCGGAGCATTTGCTCCGGCTTCCATCATTTCACAGACTCCGTATCTTATGATTTCCGTCTTTATCCGACATTTGATTTTTCGTGCATAACCACATTTACGTAATTGAACGGAATCTCGATTCCTGCTTCCTTCAGTGCCTTGCTTACCCGCAGATTGATGTCGTTGATCACCTGTTCGCTCCGGGATGTGGGCTGGTAATACACCGTGGTGGCCAGCTGAAGGCTGCTCTCCGCGTATGCGATAAAATACACCGGTCCGTAATCCTCCCCGTTCCATTCCGGAATGGAGTATTCCGAATCGATCACCGCCTGCCGGATCACTTTCATCGCCTTTTCCACATCGGTTCCATATGCGACACCGAAACGGAAATGAATCGACCGGATCTTCGTATTATGACTCATATTCGTGATCACACAGGCATTGATCTTACTGTTGGGAATAATGATATCCATCGTATCGATTCCGCGAAGAACCACATGACGTGAAGTAATATCCTTGACGATCCCCTTAAAGCCGTTGTCCAGCTCGATCCGGTCTCCGATCTCGAAGGGCCGGTTCAGACTGAGCATGATACCGCAGAACAGGTCTCCGATCACAGGCTGGGCGGCAAGACCTACAACAGCACCGATGATGGCAGTTCCCTGAAAGAGAACCTTACCGAAACTGGAGGTTGCCGAGGAACTCACGAGAACCCAGATCACCGCGATACAGATGATCAGCCCCCGGATCAGATTCTGTGTGAAACGGGCCTGAATACTGTTTTTGGATTTAAACCGCTTCCCCACAATCCTTTTTCCGATTGCCAGGATCACCGATGTTACGACGATGGCAATGGCTGAATAAAGAAGCAGTTCAAGGAGTTTTCCTATCCGTGTATCCGTATCGATAAAGTTTCCGATTTCACTGATCAGATCGCTCATACTTCCTCTTTCCAAAGTCCATGCAGATTGCAGTATGCATATGCCGCAACAACCTCATCGCCGTCACAGAGGGCGAAGCTTACCTTCGGCGCATCTCCCGGAGAAAGTGCCTTTCTCTGGAAGCCCTGCTTTGTAGCAAGCGCGATCCATTCAATAAAATGTGCCTCAACCATCGGATGCTCTACGGATCCAACCGTAACCGTTACAATATTCTGATCCACCGAAATGACCGGAACATGCTTTTCAACCGCTCCGTCGGATGTTCCCGGATCCAGCTTCTGCATCTTTTCGCCGCAGCATACAACCGGAACCCCCGTTCCCTTTACCACTTCAATGATCTGTCCGCAATGCATGCACTTATAGAATTCCATTTCCATATCTTCCTTCTCCTCCTTCATGTATTTCATACTTTAAACTGATACTCTTATCTTACTCTAATCAACGGTCTGCCGCAAGTCATTACTTTTTCCGGAAAACAGCCGTTACCAGGAACCTTCCGCTTTCCACCCCGGCATAGACTTCTCCGTCCATGGCCCGCATCAGCTGCCTGCAGATATAGAGCCCCAGGCCGCTGCCCTTTACATTCTCCGAATTACTGCCGCGATAGAAGGAGTCAAATATGTTCAGCATCTCCCTCTCCGGAAGCGTACAGCCCGTATTTTCCACCGTTACAAGACGACAGTCCTCCTCATCCGAGAAGCTGATCCGAAGCAGCTGACCGTCTCCGTATTTGATTGCATTTTCCAGTAGGTTCTGAAGAACCTCCAGTGCACGTTCCGGATCCCCCTTCAAAAGCACATCCGAATAGGGCTCAACCACAAATTCCGTCCGCTTTTCCTTTGCCTTCTCACGGTACAGGGATTCCGTTTTCTCCATAACCTCCGAAAGATACCATTCGCCGTCATTTACCTTGATCTGCAGGAAATCCTCCCGCGCCGCATCCCGGATCCTGTCAATATACTCTTCCAGTTCCCTTGTATTTTTCTCGATTCCCGCATATGCTTCCATCTGTTTTTCTTCCGAATCATAAATATGATCGGAAAGCGCCCTGTTGTAAAGCTTGATGGCGGAAAGCGGTGTCTTGATATCATGGGACATGGTAAGGATCAGGGTCTTCTTTTCCTGCTCCAGACTGAGCCGGTCGGCTTTTTCCGTCTCCAGACGTTCCCTCAGCATATCCATTCCCCAGAGAAAACGTCCGAAATAGCGGTTTTTCTCTTCCTTCAGCGGAATGGACAGATTCCCCTTTGCAAGCTCATTCGGAAGCTCCGAAACATCCCGGAAGGGTTTTAGAATGGTCCTTTCTATGTAGATCAGGATCAGGATGGTAACCAGTATCATCACACCCCAGCTGATATTCAGGATGAGGATCGCTCTCCATTTATTCTCCGGGATTTCATAGGCGATCTTATATAATGTCCCGTCCTTCGCCTTCGCAACCATATAATCCGAATTTCCGTTTTCCTCCGGATCAAAGGGTTTTATCTCCGTCACGGTATGATACTCCGAAGGGGAAGGGATATCTCCGGACCGGATACGGATGGCGGCTCTGCCGGTTTCCACCTTATACTCCCGATCCGCGTAGTCCTCTTTATTGCGCAGCAAAAAAATGTAACTGAAGAGACACAGCAACAGTTCCAGAAGGATGATCCATATGAAGATTCCCTTTCCTTTCATACCACGCCAACCTTTTTAATGCTATGCTTCGAACCGGTATCCTACACCCCATACCGTAAGGATATGTTCCGGCTTTTTCGGGTCCCGTTCGATCTTCTCCCGGAGCCATTTGATATGTACTGTCAGTGTCTGGGGCTCCGAATCGGAATCACTTCCCCAAACCGCGTTAAAGAGGTAATCCTTCTTCAAGGTTGTTCCCTCATGCTCCATCAGAAGCTTCAGGAGCTCAAATTCCTTTGCTGTCAGTTCCAGGCCTTTTCCCCGATTCTTCCCGTTACCGGTCATCACGGTTTCCGTCACCGTATTCAGACGTATGTCTCCGCAGACGATCTCATCCAGTTCGAATTTCCGCCGCATGATCCCCTTGATCTTTGCGATCAGGATATCTATATCATAGGGCTTCTGTATATAGTCATCCGCACCGATCCTGAGGCCTTTCAGCTGATCTTCCTTCCCGGTTCTGGCACTGGTGATCAGCACATGGATGTTTTCATTCTTCCGTACTTCCTGCAAAACGGCAAAACCATCCAGTTCTCCCGGAAGATTGATATCCAGAATAAGAAGCCTTGCACCGTACATTTCCATAAGGTGCAGGGCTTTCTCTCCCGTTTCCGCGCTGCTGACGGTATATCCCTCTTTTCGAAGGAAATCCGTAAGCAGCGTCGCGATTTCTTTATGATCCTCTACTATGAGTATATCCAGCATTTTTCTTCTCCGGAATCCTATGGCACCGGACCTTCCCTGATATCCGCCGGTCTTCTACCAGCCCAGGTCCATAAGCCATGTATTCAGCGCACGTTCCCGCTCCTTGTCGGTCTTCATGCTCTCGTCCATATTATACTCTCCCTGAATGTCTCCGTCCACCAGATAAATCACTCTGGAGCAGCGTGCAGCCACCTTTGCGTCATGGGTTACCATGAGGATCGTGGTACCCTCTTTATTCAGGCGGACCAGCTCGTCGATCACTTCTTTGGAGGAAGTGCGGTTCAGGGCACCGGTGGGCTCATCCGCGAAAATGATCTTCGGATCGTTGATCATGCTCCGGCAGATACAGGCCCGCTGCAGCTGACCGCCGGACACCTCATTGATATCATGATCTGCCGTCTCAATGATCCCCAGCTTCCGCATCAGATCCTCGGCACGCTTCACCTTCTCCTCTTTGGAAATGTCCTCCTTCTTACTCTGCATGGCAGGAAGAAGAACATTATCCAGGATGGTCAGATTCTTCATCATGTACATCTGCTGAAAGATAAATCCCATCTCATCCAGACGTACATCCGCCAGGTCCTTCTCATCCAGAGAGGTGATCTCTTTCCCGTTAAAGATCACGGTTCCGCTGGTGGCCTTATCCATACCGGACACCGAATACAGGAGGGTTGATTTACCGGAACCGGAGGGCCCCATGATGGCTACCATCTCGCCCTCTTCAACGGTGAAATTCACATTTCTAAGAACATGGTTCTGCTGCTTCTCGATAATATATGTTTTACAAAGATCCTTTGCTTCCAGAATTGTACTCATGATCTCTTCCTTTCTCATCATTCTCATCTTTATACATTATTTACATCGTTCGCGTTATTCAGTCATTCGCGTTATTCAGTCATTCGCATTATTCAATATTTGCCGTGTCACTGCTCTTGATCTTTCGTGTGCACTGTGCCACGATCCAGGTTACCAGGATCGTAAATCCGAAGATGATTCCCGGGTAGGCCAGCGTCATTACCGGATTGAACCGGAAGTCCACTGTCCGGGCACCCATCATTCCAAAGATGGGAGTTGTACCCAGCTTTGTCACCGGAACGGAAACCGCCAGCGCAAGAATGACTGCAAAGAAGGTACAGATTCCGAAGCGCCATACATGCCATTTCACGATGGAGCTGTTTCGGAAGCCCACTGCCTTCAGCAGTGCGATCTGGGTTTTCTCGTCGGAAGCGAAGGACCGTTCCATCAGAACCGTTACAAGAACCACAACCACCAGTGTGATCATCAGAAGCAGATTCTGAACTGCCTCCATGGTATCCGCGGACTTCATGCAGTCATCACAGAATTCCGCCGCATCCATCACCTTCAGTTCATCGTCATAGCCCCAGAGTTCCTTTACTCTGTCCTTTCTCGCTTCGATCTCCTTCTGTCCCGGATTATCCGTAAACTTGATACCCAGCGCGAACAGGCTGCTGAGATGATCGAAATCCGTCTCCGTATCCTGGTGTACACGCATCACCTTCCCGACCTGATTCATGGACTCGAAGGTTGCGGTTACCAGCATTTCTTCCTGATGATCACCGTAATCGATGATAAAGGTATCACCCAGCTTCAGTCCCGTCATTTCCGCGATCTGCGGGGTGATGGCAGCTTCATGTGCATTCTGCGGAACGGAGCCTTCCTTGTAGCTGTATTCCTCCGCCTTTAAATTGATTCCCTGCTGGATATCGATCTTGTAGGATTTTTCTCCCACGATCACTTTGTATTTATATATGATCTCATCACTGATGACACAGGGCATTCCTGCATCCGAAAGGATCTTCTCCTTGTCTTTGATATAAGCTTCGAAAGCCTCTCTGCCCTCTCCTGTCAGCCGCATGGTATCATCCGACGGATTTAAGTAGAGATCTCTTCTTGCTCCGAAGGTTTCCACAAAACTGTCGCTCCTCATGGTGGTTGTGATATTCACGATCATAAGCACCAGAAGGGTACAGATGAAGATCGACAGAAATACGGACATGTACCGTTTCGGATTGCTGCGGATGTCATTGGCAGCCAGGAAGAATTCCGTATGCTTCCGACATTTCCGTGCGCTTTTGGTCTTTTTCTTCCGGAACCGCTCTCCCGTCTGACCGTTGCGGATAGCATCCACCGGCGAAAGTTTCTTTACCTTCCTTGTACAGAACCATGCAAAGCCGGTAATGATCAGGACCACCGCCAGAGCGCCGATGATATGTGCCATGATCTCGCTGTCATTTCCCAGAACCATATTTTCACTGACCGATTGGATCAGCATCTTTCCGAAGGGGAAGCTGATGGCTCCGCCGATCAGAACTCCCAGTACGGCAAGTGCCAGATACTTGGCCGCATACATTCCCCGGATCTTACGGTTCCGGATACCGATGGCCTTCATAACCCCGATTTCATGGAAATCTTCCATTACCGAAAGGTTGATGGCAAACCGGAGCACCACGAAGCTTACGATGATCAGTGCGATGGACAGGATCAGTAATACAAATGCGATGATCAGTGACAGTACATAGGTCAGTTTGATGGTGCTTCTGGGACCTTCAAAGGAGATCCCGTCAATGGAGGAAATCTCCGATGCGAAGTCCGTAACATTATCCGTATCCACGTAGCCGAAATCTCCGCCCCACTTGGTCCGGATCTTCTCATTTGCCACGAACTTCTCCATATCCTTTCCGGAAATGAGGAACCGGTTATTTCCCATCATATCGGAACCGAGGCAGGCATCCTTGAAGATTCCGTCGATCACGAAGGTTTCATCCACACCTTCCTTATTCAGCCGGAGCGTATCACCCACCTTAAGATCATTCTGCTTCAGGAACCGGAGTTGTGTATAGACATGTCCTTCCGGGACCTCCGTGATCTCCCGGTTATCCTTATCGAAATAGATCAGGCCGTCATCATCAACGTTGGTGAACATCATGGTGCTGTCGGATGTAACCCTCTTGTCATTATGGGTAAGATCCTTCTCGGTGATGGCGAAGGTACTCTCCACCCGGAAGCTCTTAACCTCTTTCATCCCCTTCAGCTGATCCGCCAGCTTTCCGTACTCACCTTCCCCCTGGGTAATGATCACATAATCCCCGAGGCCGGCCTTGTCCAGGTAATAATCCGTTCCGTTCAGAACCGTGATCACATTTGACAGACCGCTGGCCACGAACATGGTTGCCAGGATCACGAACAAAAGCAGGATCAGGTTCATGGTCTTTTTTCTTCTGATATCTTTTTTCAGAATTCGAAACAACATGATGTTTCTCCTTTCTTCTCATCTTCTGACGTTAGGATACCACGGGAATTATTAAATAAAAATTAAATGAAGAATCCCCGCTCCGCCAACGGCAGATACGGGGAATTTCTCTGTATCCCGATTCTGATTTCCAAATAACCTGCGCCTTCCCCCGGAGTATGTGTCCAAAAGTAAAGCCGCACCCCGGTCACCCGCTCAGTCTTCTTTGCTCCACAGATAACAATACGCCTGTGTACGTGCTGCGAAGCGCTGATCTTTCAGAAGTTCCCGTACCTGGGCCTTTGTGAACCATCCGGCTTCGATCTCTTCCACATCCGAATCGCTCCCGATGATCTCACCCTTTGCGATCCCCACGATACAGACATTTTTCTCGTTAGAGAATCCGACGGCGCTGTAGCTTTCTCCGATATGATCCGTCACCTCCACCAGGGTAAGTCCTGTTTCTTCCCTCAGTTCCCTGGCAGCCGCCTGCTCCGGATCTTCTCCCGGATCGATCAGCCCCGCGGGGAAATTATAAACCCATTCCCCCGGTGCAAGGCGAAATTCCTTATTCAGCAGCACCTTCTCCCGGTCCTCACTGTGAATGATCAGTACCACTGCATCCGGCCCCCGGTCATGCAGCATGGCAAAATCCCGGATATCATGATCCCGGCTGATCATCTCGTATACCTTCTCCGTTCCGTTTACCGTTTCATAGGTCAGATCGTAACGGGTGATATATTTCCCTTCTTCTTTTTTCTTTATCTCTTTAAACTTCATGTTCCGCCCCTTTTCACTGCTCGTAGATCCAATCGGTCTTTTCCGCACTTTCCTCCAGGGAATACTTTTCATCCCCGTAATCCTTCGGTTTCGGAAGGAACAAAGAATAGAGAAAATCCTTATCCCTTGCTGCGATCTCCCGGATCTCCCTTGCGGTCTGCCCCTTATAGGAAGAACCGCCCGCCGAGACTCCGTCCGCCTGGATCCCGAAAGCCTCCGCCAGATAAAGTGCCCGGTACAGATGGTATTCCTGGGTCACGATGGTCATCTTCCGGATCCCGAAAATGTGGCACGCCCTGTACATGCTTTCATAGGTTGAATATCCCTTATGATCCATATAGATCATGTCCGACGGAACCCCTGCATCTACCAGATAGGACTTCATACAAGCGACCTCATTATAATACTCTTCCACCGTATGATCCCCGCTGACAACGATCTTGCACGGGAACTCCTGATACAGCTGCAGGGCACGGTCCAGCCTGTCCCTCAGCATATCACTGGGTGTACCGTCCGGCTTTACACTGCATCCCAGAACAAAGATACATTCCATATCCTTCTTCGGGTCCGAGTTTATGGATTTCCTCCAGGCCTCAACACTTTTCACTTTTACTTTCTCTACAAACACCATATAAATGTTGATTATGATGGTTGAAAGAACAAAAAAAATAACCAGGCTCAGGGCTGCTATGACAGCAACCCTGAGTCCCTTTTTTATACCTGGTTTCATTCTGTTTCTCCGCCGGAATCGATCGTTCTGCGGATTTCCTCCATTTCTGCATCCATTCTTGCAAGTGTATCCGCACAAACCTTCAGTTTTTCCACTACGATCTCCGGATCCTTCAATTCTTTTTTATACTTCAGCTTATGATCCACGCTGGCCCAGAAATCCATGGCGATGGTTCTGAACTGCACCTCAACCCGCATATGCTTCTTCCCTTTGGACAGGAAAATAGGGATATCGATCAAAAGATGCAGGGAACGATATCCGTTGGGCTTCGGGTTTTTGATATAGTCTTTTCTGGAAATAAGCAGCACGTCATCCTGCTCCACAAGAAGGTCCGCAAGACTGTACAGGTCCTCCTGGAAGGAACAGATCACACGGATCCCTGCGATATCCGTCATTTCCTGTTCCATATCATCCACGGTCAGAGGGATCCTCCGACGGAGCATTTTTTCCACGATACTTTCCGGTTTTTTCAACCGGCTCTCGATGGATTCAAAGGGATTACGGTCATATTGCAGGGAAAACTCCGCGTTCAGGACATTCAGCTTCGTCTGGATCTCCATGATCGCACACCTGTAATATGTCATTACCCTGACAAAATCATCACTTCTGGAAAAGTTCTTGGCAAGCTTCTCCACCCTTTCCGAAGTTACAGTCAATTCTTCATTCATATCAAATCATAATCCTTTATTTACTGCGTCGCAACTTTTCGGCAGTTCCGAAAAACATCCGGAACGTTTACATTTTTCTAAAATTCTTATTTCGGTATTCCTTCGGTGTTGCCCCGGTAACCTTCTTGAATACACTGATAAAATAGCTGTGGGATGAGAATCCCAGATCCGTGGCGATCTCGATGCTGGTCTTTTCCGAGTAACGGAGAAGTCCCTTGGCTTCCTCGATCTTCTTGTCACGGATATATTCACTGATGGAAAGACCGGTTTCCTTGCGGAACAATTTTGAAAGATAGGTCTCGTTCAGTTTCACATGGGCCGCCAGCTCCTCGATCGAAATCTTCTCATGGAGGTGCTGCCCGATATAATCCATACACTGGATGATCTGCTTGGAATGCACGGTCTTCTTCTGGCCTTTGTTCATGGTCCTTGCAAAGCCCATGATCATTTCATTCTGGTAATTCCGCACATCCTCCGGTTTTGTAAGACGATCCGCACGGCTGATAAATGTATCGCTCATCTTATAAGCGACTTCCTGCTCCAGTCCCTTGGAGATACAGATCCGTGTGATCATGGTGGTCATGGCAACAAAATGATACATGGCATTCCGGAGGGGGTTCTCCGAAAGCACACCTCGTTCTCTTGCATCCGCTGCCGGTTTTCCTTTGCGGTAGTTCTCAATCTGGTCCACCTTTCCTTCGGCCACCAGATTGTAAAGACCCATTTCGCCCTCAAAAGCAGGATGCTTCTTTATTTCTTCTCTTTCCTCAAAAATGTTTTTTGTCAGGTCGTCAAAAATTTCTGTCATACGCGCCCCCCTTTTGAGAAATAACGCCAAAAAATTCTTACAAACCACATAATTATTGTATAACAAATGGGAGAAATGCGCTATATTTATTTTATCAACGGAAGGTATTACCTTTCTTATGATACTTAATCAGCCCCCTGTTTAAAGAAGATCCCCTAAATCTTCTTTAATCATTAAATATTTTAACCTTCACTAACGTAACCGGATGGATTTAAATAAATCCATCCGGTTATCCCTTTTTTCACGTTTTTCAATTTAATTCGTTACTACTCGTTTCTATCTGCTTCTATCGTTTCCATTCGGAACTGTCACCCCCGAAAGCCCCGGGAGGGATCCGGTTCCTTACATTTGATTAACTTCCATATCAGAGGGACACGGTGAAATGGATCATTCCGTCCTTATAATGCACATTGATCTTCCCATGGAACAGTTCCGTAAAATGCTCCGCCATGGAAAGTCCGATCCCGAAGCCCATCTTCTCGCTGTTATGTGATTCATCCGCACGATAAAACCGGTCAAAGAATTTGGAATAATCCATATGCTTGTTCTCCGGGTAGGTATTGGATACGGTAAGTATGGTTCCGTGCATCTTCGCATCCAATGCGACACGGATGGTTCCCTCCGGGGAACAGTATTTTACCGCGTTGTCGATCAGAATGGATACGATCTCCCGAAGTCCGTCCTTGTCCGCCTTTACGATCCTGTCCGGGGTAATGGCCGTCTCGTAACCGAGCCCTTCTTTTTCAGCCAGAATCCTGAATTCATCCGCAACCTGCTCCGTGATCTCAGAGAAGGAAACCTCAGTCAGCGTGATTTCGTTCTTCTCCTGCATTTTGGAAAGTGTGATCAGATTTGATATCAGCTCGGTCATGCGCTTCACCTGCTGCATGGTACTTTCCGTCCATTCATTCTTACCCTCCGTCATTTCCAGCACCTCTGTATTTGCCGAAATGATGGAGAGAGGAGTCTTCAGTTCATGCCCCGCATTGGTGATGAACATTTTCTGATTCTCCATATTCTTTACCAGCGGAGCAACCGCCCGCTTGGAGAAGAAGGAAAGAAGGAGAAGCAGCATGCTCATGGAAACCAGTCCGATATAAATGGAGAACTTGGTAAAGGAACGCATTACCAACATCTGTCTGGTACAGTCCATGATCACATACTGATACTTCTGCTGTCCGTTTACATTGATCCCGGTTTTCTGAAATGCGTAGGTGGTATCATCCAGATATAAGAATCCCTCCGGCTCATTTCTCTGCTCGGCCGTCATTATGTTCTTTCTTGCGTCTTCCTCCGAAACGGATGACACATGATCCATTCTGAGGGCTTCTATATTTCCGTTTTCATCCAGGATCGCCATAAAATATCTGAGCGAAAATCTGGATTCCTCGGTCAGAACGGAATCTCCCATGATCGAGCGGTAAACCATGCGTTCCGGCAGTTTTCCCCGGTTCTCCGAAATATTGGTCATCAGCGAAAAGATCTCCTTTTTCGCATTGAAATAACTGACCCAGTTAATGATTCCCAGGACAACGATCAGCACGATCAGCAGCGAGCCCGAGGTTATGGCTATGAATTTTAACTTCAGTTTTCGGATCATTTGTTATTCCTCCGCGGGAACCACCGTAAGCCGGAACGGTCCTTCCTGTTCCCCTTCTATCTTCAGGTTCCCCGTGATCTCTTCAAGTTTACTCTTCAAATAGGAAATGTAGATCCATACCACATTTTCATTCGCATCCTCATCCATCCAGACATGGGTCAGGATTTCCTTCACCGTAAATTCCTTTTCCGGATTGGCCATCATATATTCCATCAGTCTGGCTTCCTTCTTTGCAAGACGGATGGAGTTTTCACTCCGCAGCTCCTGCTGCTCCAGATCCAGTACCACGGTTCCCACCTTTAGCTGTTTCGGTGTATAGTTCCCTGCACGCCTTGTGAGGGATCTGAGTCTTGCCAGCAGCTCTGCCATCTGGAAGGGCTTCGGAAGATAATCGTCCGCTCCCGCATCCAGACCCTTTACCCGGTCATCCAGTTCTGCCTTGGCCGTCAGCATGATAACCGGTGTATTATTCCCTTCTCTTCGAAGGGTTTCCAATGCAGTGATTCCATCCATTTTCGGCATCATGATATCAAAGACACAGGCATCATAAACATGCTCCCTTGCCGCCGCAACAGCAGCCTCACCGTCATATACCGTATCTACCTCATATTCTCCTTTGACTCTCAATACGGTGGAAACCGCTTTTGAAAGTGCCTTTTCATCTTCTGCAAGCAATATCCTCATACTTACTACCTCACTGTGATCCGGTCAATCCATGTTACCGGTAAGTCAATATTACCGGTAAGTCAATATTTCCGGCAAGTCAATAATACCGGCATCTAACAAAGCCGGAGCAGTATCAGCTGCTCCGGATCAGTTTCCGGATCGTTTCCATGGAAACATCACACGCTGCCAGTTCATCTGCGCACCGTTTCAGTTCTTCCATGATCAGTTCCGGACTCATTATATCTTTTTTATAGCTCATTTTATGCTCCAGGCTTGCCCATGAATCCATGGCTATGGTGCGGAGCTGGACTTCCGCATAATACTTTCCGTTTGTATTTCCGTCGATATCCGGGAAATCCGTCTCAACCAGCAGGATCATATGATAACTGCGGTATCCGTTCGGTTTCGAGTGACGGATATAATCCTTTTCTTCCACGATTGTGATATTCGGAAGAGACCGGATATAGGAAATGATCTCATAGATATCATCGCGAAAAGCGCACACGATGCGAAGCCCGATCGCATCCTGCAGTTCACGCAGGGCAGATTGTGCCGTTTCCGGCAGTTCCCTTCTCCTGCACTTTTCCCGCATGCTTTCATCGGACTTGATTCTGGCAGTCAGATGTTCGAAGATATGCTCCGCAGTTTCTCCGAATACCTTATCGTCATACTCTTCCAGTTCTTCCCGGAGCATATCAAGAACCCGGGGAAGATACGCTTCATATTCGCCGTAGATACTACTCATCCGCTTCTCCTTCCGATTTTTCGGGGATCGGAACCTCCGGCATCATCTCCGTCGACACCTTCCGCATGATCTGGTTAAACAATACAAACTCTTCCGGAGAAAGACTCTTCTCCAGACGGTCTTCCACGATGTCCATATATTTCCGGTTGATATTCCAGTATTTATAATACTTCTCCGTTGCCTTCAGATAAAATTCCCTTTTATCCGTTCCGGACTGCACCTTTGTCAGGTAGCCCTTTTTGATCAGTGAATTCACCTTGTATGTGGCATTCGGGGGAGAAATCCCGATAAATGCGGCAAACTCGTTAATGGACGGCTCGCCCAGTGCGCCGATCACTTCGATGCAATACGCTTCTGTCGTGGACAGGGATAACTCCCGGTTCTGGATCCGCCGGAACACATCCCTGTAATAATACACACGGAACTTGGAAAAAACTTCATGAAGCGGATTCGGTCTTATATATTCACTTGTTTCCGGATCAAACTCTTTATCCATGGTCCTGTCTTCCTCACACTACGATCAGTCACCGACTACAAAAGAAATCTCTGCCGATGCAGCCACCTTGTCATTTACCTTTGCAACTGCCTTTCCGAAACCTACCGGACCCTTTCTGGATGTGATCTCACACCGAAGGGTGAGCACATCGCCGGGGCGGACCTGCTGACGGAATCTGGCATTTTTGATCCCGCCGAAGAAAGCGATCTTCCCTTTATATGCTTCTTCCGACAGGATTGCAACCGCACCGGTCTGTGCCAGTGCTTCTATGATCAGAACTCCGGGCATCACATGTGCTTCCGGAAAATGTCCCTGAAAGAACGGCTCATTTACTGTAACACATTTGATCCCTTCTGCCCAGACACCCGGTTCAAAATCAACGATCTTATCAACCAGCTGCATGGGATAACGATGCGGAAGGATCTCGCGGATCTGATTTGAATTAAGCTCCATTTATTCTTCCTCCCATTTCTTAAATGCGGTTGTGGCATTGTGTCCGCCGAAACCGAGGGAGTTGCTGAGGGCATAACGAATGTCCGCATTTCTTCCTTCATTCGGAACGATATCCAGATCACATGCCGGATCCGGAACCTCATAATGAATGGTTGCCGGAACAAAGCCTTCCTGAAGTGCCTTGGTTGTGATGATGGCTTCCACGGCACCGCTTCCTCCCAGCAGATGACCGGTCATGGACTTGGTAGAGCTGACCATCAGCTTATATGCATGATCCCCGAAGGCTGCCTTGATCGCCTTTGTCTCGCCTGCATCGTTCAGCGGTGTGGATGTACCGTGGGCGTTGATATAATCAACATCCTCCGGCCGGATACCCGCATCCTCGATTGCCATCTTCATGCAGTTTGCAGCGCCCTGGCCCTCCGGATCCGGAGCCGTAATATGATGTGCATCGCAGGTTGCGCCGTAGCCTACAACCTCTCCGTAGATCTTTGCGCCGCGCTTCTTTGCATGCTCCAGTTCCTCCAGGATCAGGATTCCTGCACCCTCACCCATGACAAAACCGGATCTTTCCTTATCAAACGGGATGGATGCACGGTTCTTGTCATTGGACAGATTCAGTGCATGCATTACGGTAAAACCGCCTACGCCCATTTCACAGATGCAGGCCTCGGAACCGCCGCACATCATCACATCCTGATAACCGTCACGGATGTTCCGGAATGCTTCGCCGACCGCGTTATTACCGCTGGCACATGCGGTTACGACACAGGTGCAGATTCCCTTGAACCCGGTCTCGATGGCGATCTGACCGGCTGCCATATTTGCAATGGTCATGGGAATGTAGAAGGGTGAGATCTTCTCGAATCCTCTTTCCATTCCGCGCGCATGCTCCGAACTGTTTGTCTTCAGTCCGCCGATCCCGCTGGAAATGATGGTTCCGCAGCGATAGGGATCCTCTTCTTCGATCTTTATTCCCGCATCCGCCATAGCCTCTCTTGCCGCAATGGTGGCAAACTGGGTATAACGGTCCATCTTCTTTGCTTCCTTCTTGTCCAGGTAGTTCTCCGGAGTATAATCCTTTACCTCCGCAGCCACCTTCAGCTTGAAATTCGTGGTGTCGATCTGTGTGATCTCATCGATCCCGCAAACACCCTTTTTGATATTCTCCCATGTTTCCTGAAGATTATGTCCTACCGGATTAATGGTTCCCATTCCGGTGATCACTACTCTTTTTTTCATATCCTTCCCTTTCTGTTACTGTAATCCTCCGGCAACCTCCAAAACCTGTCCGGTTATGTAGGAAGCCTGATCGGATGCCAGAAATGCTGCAGCCTCTGCCACATCCTCAACCTGTCCGAGCCGTCCCAGTGTGATCTGTCCGGCGAGTTTTTCCTTTACATCATCCGAAAGCGCTGCAGTCATATCGGTCTCAATAAAGCCGGGTGCAACCGCATTGCAGGTGATCCCTCTTGAACCCAGTTCCTTTGCAACGGATTTGGTCATTCCGATCACGCCGGCCTTTGCTGCCGCGTAATTCACCTGACCTGCATTTCCGTAGATGCCTACCACGCTGCTGATATTTACGATCCTGCCGTATCTTGCCTTCATCATCGGCTTGGTCACCGCCTTCATCATGGAGAAGACACCCTTCAGGTTTGTATCGATCACGGCGTCAAACTCTTCGTCCTTCATCCGCATCATCAGATTGTCTCTTGTGATACCGGCATTGTTTACCAGAATATCAACGGAACCGCCGAGTTCCACCGCCGCTGCTACCACTCCGGCTGCCGATGCCGGATCTGCCGCATCCGCCTGAACCGCTTTGGCTTTCACTCCGAATTTCTCCATTTCGGAAACCGTTTCATTTGCTGCTGCTTCATTTCCCGCAAAGGTGATCACCACATTTGCTCCGCCCTCTGCAAGCTTCAGGGCGATTCCTCTGCCGATCCCGCGGCTTCCGCCGGTCACGATGGCTGTTTTTCCTTCAAATCGTTTCATGCTCCGAGTGCCTCCTTCAGTTTCTCCAGGTCTTCCACCTTTTCTACCGTGATGCACGGAACATCCACTGTCTTCTGTACGAATTTGGAAAGTGTCTTTCCCGGTCCCACTTCCACAAACAGTTCAACTCCCTGCTCTGCCATATAGCGGATGGTATCCTCAAAGAATACCGAGGTCTGCACCTGACGCTCCAGAAGTTCCGGAATAGTTTCTTCCTGCTTCGGTCCGCCGATGGCATTGAAGATCACCGGGAACTGCATTTCTCCGAAGCTTTCGTCCGCAAAACGCTCCTTTAACTTATCTCCTGCAGGCTTCATCAGGGATGTATGGAAGGGACCGCTTACCTTTACCGGCAGCACCCGCTTTGCTCCCAGCTCCTTCATTACCTCTGCTGCCGCATCGATGGCCTTTGCATCTCCGGAAACCGTGATCTGTCCCGGACAGTTGAAGTTTGCCGGTTCTGCGACCAGTTCCGGGAACTGTTCACTTACCTTCCTGCATCCTTCGTAGATCTTTTCTCTTTCCAGTCCGAGCACTGCGATCATCTTGCAGTCTCTTCCCTGAACCGCCGACTGCATGGCATTTCCGCGGAATGCAACCAGATCGATCACCTGCTGCTCCGTAAATACACCTGCAGAATAAAGTGCACTGTACTCACCGAGGGAAAGTCCCGCTGCCAGTTCCGGCCGGATCCCGTTTTCTGCCAGTACCTTTGTTACGCCTACTGCAAATGCAACCATACAGGGCTGTGTATACTTTGTTTCATTCAGCACTTCCGCAGGTCCGTTAAAAGAGACCTCCTTCACATCAAAACCGGGGGCTGCCCCGTCCAGTACCTCACGGAATGCGGGAAATGCCTCATAGAAGTCCTTTCCCATTCCCACCGTCTGGCTTCCCTGACCGGCATATAAAAATCCAAGTTTCATTTTCTTTCTCCGTTTATCTGTAATTTTTTCCGGCTGCAGCCTGTCGTTACAGGGAAATGCTCACCGTCTCCTGAAGCACCTTCTTTGCGCCCTGATACATATCCTCCAGGATATCCTTAAGGGGCCGTACTTCCTTTAACTGTCCGCAGACCTGACCGGCCATGACGGATCCGTTCTTCATATCCCCGTCAAATACGGCCTTTCTCAGCCCGCCGAGGGTGATCTGCTCCAGTTCATCCCTGGATGCAGCCGCTGCTTCCAGCTTCAGGTATTCTCTTGCCATCGGATTCTTGATGATACGTACCGGTGCTCCCAGACTGCGTCCGGTAACGGTGGTACTGTTGTCCTTTGCCTTGATCAGTTCTGCCTTGTAGTTGTCATGGATCGGACATTCCTCGCTGACCAGAAGGCTGGTTCCGATCTGGATTCCCGCCGCTCCGAGACAGAGCGCTGCGGCAAACTGTCTTCCGTCTGCGATTCCTCCGGCTGCGATGACCGGGATCTCTACACTGTCAATCACCTGGGGAACAAGCGCCATGGTGGTCATATCACCGACATGACCACCGCTTTCACCGCCCTCTGCGATCACTGCATCCGCGCCCTGCTTTTCAACCTTGCGGGCCAATGCGGTACTGGCCACAACCGGGATCACCATAGCTCCGGTCTCTTTCCATTTTTCGATGTATTTTCCCGGGGTACCTGCACCCGTGGTGATGATCCGGATCTTTTCCCTTGCCAGAAGATCCGCGATGTTATCCGCATCCGGATTCATCAGCATCAGGTTCACGCCAAAGGGCTTATCCGTAGCCTGTCTGGCATCATGGATTTCCTTTTCCAGTGCCTCTGCAGGCATACCGCCGGAGGCGATCAGTCCCAGTGCTCCCGCATTGCTGACGGCTGCGGCAAATTTTCCGGTTGCGATATTTGCCATACCGCCCTGAATGATCGGATATTTCACGCCCAGTAATTCATTTATCAGTTTCATTTATGATTCTCCTTTATCCTCTGACTGCCTTATCGATGTTACGGAACTTCTCGTAACGTGCCCGTGCGATCTCATTCGGGGACAGCTTCTTTAATGCATTAAACTCCTTCAGGATCACCCGCTCGATGGTCTTAAATACCGCCTGCGGATTATGATGGATCCCGCCTGCGGGTTCCTCAATGATCCCGTCGATCACTCCGAACCGGTACAGATCCTGTGCCGTCATCTTCATCAGTTCACAGGCCTCGGCTGCCCGGCCGGAATCCTTCCAGAGGATGGATGCAAATCCCTCCGGTGAAAGAACCGAGTATACCGCATGTTCCAGCATATAGACCTTGTTGGCAACGCCGATGGCCAAAGCCCCGCCGGAGCTTCCTTCACCCGTCACGATGGAAATGATGGGTGTGCGGATGGCACTCATTTCCGCCAGGTTTCTGGCGATGGCATTGCTCTGCCCGTGCTCCTCAGCTTCAAGTCCCGGATAAGCACCCGGGGTATCTATAAATGTAATGATGGGGCGGCCGAATTTTTCTGCCTGCTTCATCATCCGGAGTGCCTTCCGGTATCCCTCCGGTTCCGGCATTCCGAAATTGTACTGCATATTTTCGTTGATGTTTTTTCCTTTTCTATGACCGAGTACCGTAACTGGAATCCCGTGAAATGTGGCAATTCCTCCGTAAATACTCTGATCCTCTTTGGAAAGAAGATCACCCCGCTGAACAAAGAAATCATCAAACAGTGCTTCGATATAATCATCAATCTTCGGACGGCGTCTGTGTCTTGCCAGATATACCTTGTCATGGGGCGTCAGTGTGGAAGCGAACTCTTCCCTGAGTCCTGCATATTCCTCTTCCAGGGCCCGGATCTCATCTTCCGTGATCCCTTCCTTTGCCCGTTCTGCTTCAATGGCCGTCATCCGTTCGTCTATTTCCCTGATCATCATAATGTCGGCCTCCTTTTCTTCTGGTGAAGTCTCAGCAGGAGCGCAAGCTTCTCACGCATTTCATCCCGCACGACGATCTCATCCACAAAACCGTGATCCTCCAGATATTCTGCTTTCTGGAAGCCTTCCGGAAGCTTCTGTCCGATGGTCTGCTCGATGACCCGGGGACCGGCAAAGCCGATCAATGCTCCGGGCTAGGCCAGTGTGATATCCGCCAGCGTTGCAAAGCTTGCGCTGACACCGCCCGTTGTAGGATACGTCAGAACCGCGATGTACAGTCCTCCGCTCTCACTGAACCGTTTTGCCGCTGCAGAGGTTTTTGCCATCTGCATCAGGGAAAGGATCCCTTCCTGCATTCTGGCTCCGCCACTGGCAGTAAAAATGATCACCGGAAGTTTCAGCTTCTCAGCGACCTCAAAGGCTTTTGTAATCTTTTCACCGACAGCGATCCCCATACTGCCCATCAGGAACTCACTTCCCATTACGGCAATGACGGCGCGCTGTCCTTCGATCTCGCCCACACCTGCAAGAACCCCTTCATCCATACCGGTCTTTTCCTGCAATGCAGCGATCTTATCTTCATATTCCGGATAATCCAGGGGATTCACGCTTCCCACATTGCACTTAAGCTTACGGAAGGAACCCGGATCCACCAGATTTCTCATTCTTCTTCGTGCGGATATTTTATGATGCTTTCCGCAGACCGGACAGACATAAAGCAGCTTTCGCATTTCCTTTATCAGTTTCTGATGACCGCACTGGGAACATGTAAATGTTTCGCCCGCCTGCGGATCCGGTCCTTTCTTCTTGGATGGTTCGGGATCCTCCGTTTCATTTCTGAGAAAGAGATCCATATCATCCGACCTGTCAGAACCCGGAGCGATCTGCCCCGATCCTGCCAGATCTATATCGGAAGAGGCCTCGTTCAGCAGTTCCGTAACAGATACCTCTGCCTCGGCTTTCTTCTTCTTTCTTTTATTGAACACTTTCATTTTCCTGTCCTTCTTATTTCCGTCTTTTTTCTTACCTGTGGATTAGCAGGTCTGTCAGCCCTTACGGTACGTATCGCTGTCAAACCTTACGACTCGCATCTCTGCCAAACCTTCCCAACTGCGTCTTTACACAGTTCGACGCGAGAAAACCGGTGAAAATCCGATCACTCGCGTCGATCCTGAATAAAGAATTCTACTTGTGAGATTCTACGTAATCAACCAGATCCTGTACTGTCTTAATCTTCGGAAGATCTTCATCTTCGATCGTAACTCCGAGTGCTTCCTCGATTGCCATACCGAGCTCTACAGCGTCCAGAGAATCAGCTCCCAGATCGTCTGTCAGAGAAGCCTCCAGTGTTACCTTGTCCTCATCACAGCTCAGAGTGTCTACGATTACGCTTTTGATTTCCTCAAACATTCTTTTTCTCCTTCTGAAAATAATTGTTAAAAACTTTTATTTAAAATTTTTTAACTAAACTTATTATATCCTTGATTCGGGTGTTGTCAATACGTTGCATGTGCATTTTTGTCAACATTTTTTGTCAACGATTTTCACATTTTTTTCTCCGGATTGGCAATCCCTTTTTTCCATTTTCCCCTTGACAATCCCCCAACTATGTCTCATAGTAAGTATAGGTCGCTTTATGTAGTTTTGAAAACTACATGTTGAAATAATGAATACCACGATCAAGGAGTACCCGCATGGAACGAATGTATATGCCCGAGCCAGGTGTGGTGGGAAAATACATCTTTACATCAAAAGATCAAAAAGGAAATCTGGAAGACATTATTTTTCGTGATACGGATAAATTTAATTTTGCTTTTGATATTGTTGATGAAATTGCAAAGAAAGATCCGAAGAAAACCGCACTGCTCCACATTTCAAAAAACGGAAGGGAACGCAAGATCAGTTTTGAGGATATGGTGAAATATTCCAACCGGACCGCGAATTATTTATCCTATCTCGGGATCCGGAAGGGAGATCATGTTCTTCTGGTCCTGAAACGTCATTATCAGTTCTGGTTCCTGGTTCTTGCCCTGCATAAGATCGGGGCTGTTGCGGTTCCCGCATCTTTTCTTCTTACGAAAAAGGATTTCGAGTACCGTCTGAAAGCCGGCCGCATCCGCGCGGTGGTTGCTTCCGGTGACGGAGAGATCACAAACGAGATCGATAAAGCCGCGAAATACTATGATCATTTGAAAGCAAAGAGCATTGTAAACGGAACAAAGGCAGGCTGGGATTCCTACAACCGTTCCGTGAAATTCTTCTCTCCCGACTTTGAACGCCCGGCAGATGCAGCCTGCGGAGATGATCCCATGCTGATGTTCTTCACCTCCGGCACAACCTCTTATCCGAAGATGGCTTCCCACAGCCACAAATACGCGCTCGGACATTATGTAACAGCACGCTTCTGGCATGGGATCGACGCCGGCGGATTACATTTCACCATCAGTGATACCGGCTGGGGAAAGGCCATGTGGGGTAAATTCTATGGTCAGTGGCTTTGCGAGGCAACCGTATTTACTTATGATTATTCAGATTTCTATGCCAAGGAGATCCTGGGCATGATCCAGAAATATAAGATCACCACCTTCTGTGCACCGCCCACCGTTTACCGGTTCCTGGTTCATATCGATCTGGCTCACTATGATCTGTCCAGTCTGAAAAATGTAACCACCGCCGGCGAGGCACTGAACCCCGAGATCTTTAAACGCTTCTACAACGCAACCGGTCTTAAGATCATGGAAGGCTTCGGCCAGACCGAAACCACCCTTCTGATCGGTACCCTGCAGGGAACCGCTCCGCATCCGGGTTCCATGGGGAAACCCAATCCCCAGTATGATGTCCGGATCCTGCGTCCCGACGGATCCCCGTGCGGCGTAGACGAAGTCGGCGAGATCTGTGTTAAAACAAATGAATCAATTCCGATCGGACTTTTCCTCGGATATTATATGGATCCTGACCGTACAAAGGCTGTATGGCATGACGGATACTATCACACCGGTGATACGGCACATGTAGACAAAGACGGGTATTTGTGGTATGTTGGTCGGGTTGACGACATCATCAAGTCCGCCGGCTACCGGGTAGGCCCCTTTGAGATCGAGAACGAGATCATGCGCCTCCCCTATGTACTGGAATGTGCCGCAACCAGCATTCCGGATAAGATCCGCGGTCAGGCCATCAAGGCTTCCATCGTTCTTGCCGAAGGAACCGAAGCCACGGAAGCACTGAAAAAAGAGGTTATGAAATACCTCCGGAACACCCTTGCTTCCTACAAGCGTCCGAAAACCATCGAGTTTGTCAAGGAGCTTCCGAAGACCTCCAGCGGAAAAGTACGGCGGGTTGAGATCAAAGAAAAAGACTGGGAAAAGGAAACGAAAAATGAAGAATAACATTGTTGTAACCGGGATCGGAGCTGTCACCCCACTCGGTATCGGAGCAGACACTTACTGGCAGAATCTGGTGGCCGGAAAATCCGGGATCGCACCGATCACACGATTTGACGCATCAGGCCTCCCCGTTACATTTGCAGGCGAAGTAAAGGATTTTAACGCAGAAGACTTCATGACAAAGAAACAGGTCAAGGAAATGGAGCTCTTCATGCAGTTCGGATATGCAGCAGCATCCGAAGCCATGGATGATGCAGGATTTAAGGAAGACGAAAACGGAAATCTTCCGCTTCCGAAGGAAAGGATCGGTATCGTTCTCGGAACCGTATTCTCCGGTATCATCGATATAGCTTCCACACAGGATAAATTCAGCACGGGAAGCGCATCCCGTGTAAACCCCCGGTTCATTACCCGGATCATCGGAAATATCGCAGCCGCACAGGTTGCCATTTCCAAAGGACTGAAAGGTCCGAGTCTTACGGTTTCCACCGCATGTTCCTCCGGAATCGATGCGATCACCACGGGAATCATGCTGATCGAACAGGATATGGCGGATGCCGTGATCTGCGT
>CADBOV010000150.1 GCA_902796385.1 uncultured Lachnospiraceae bacterium | reverse complement strand
GCACGCATTACGGACTGCTTAGCTACACGATACTGCTTGGAACGTGCTCCTACGTATCCCTTTGCAGCCTTTAATGTCTTATTATGCTTCTTCTTGGCGTTAGCGCCACCTTTAATTCTTGCCATTTTATTATCCTCCTAACAAATGTTCTGCCTGATTAGATGTACGGCAGGATCTTCTTCATAACCTTGCTGTTTGTCTTATCCATCATGGTTGCCTTACGCAGATTTCTCTTACGCTTGGTGCTCTTCTTTGTAAGGATATGGCTCTTGTAAGCTTTATTTCTTTTCAGCTTTCCTGTTCCTGTCTTTGTGAAGCGCTTTGCTGCTGCCTTCTTCGTCTTTAACTTCGGCATGTTGTTATCCTCCTTTTTACTGTGCATTCCGTATTCTATTGCAAGGAATGCTGTTAAATCATATTGCTACGCCCTTGTACCGTGAGCAGTACCCGGGCATGTAACGCTATTCCATTTCCCTTGTGAGTTTATGACTTCTTTTCCGCAAGGAACATAGTCATACTTCTACCCTCAAATTTCGCAGGCTTGTCGATCACGGAAATATCCGACAGTTTCTCGGCAAACTCATCAAGGATTCTCTTGCTCTGGTTGACGTATGCCAACTCACGGCCACGGAAACGAAGTGTCACTTTTACGCGGTTTCCCTTCTCAAGGAACTTCCGTGCCTGACTCACCTTTGTATTCAGGTCATTCTCCTCGATATTCGGAGACAAACGCACTTCCTTGATCTCTACGATCCGCTGTTTCTTCTTCGCGTCCTTTTCTTTTCTGGACATTTCATAACGGAATTTACCGTAATCCACGATCTTGCATACCGGCGGCTTCGCATTCGGCGAAACGCGTACCAGATCCATCTCGGCTTCATCTGCCAGCTTCTGGGCATCCTTAATACTCATAACGCCCAGCTGCCCCCCTTCGGCACCGATCACACGTACTTCCTTGTCTCTGATTTGATCATTAACTAAATATTCGATGGTTTTACCCTCCACAAAAATAAAAAAATGGATACCGAGATATCCACTGAACACAACAAAAACCAACGGAGCAAGTCCGTCTGCTTTCTTTTGCATTATCAAACCCGGCTGCCATATGCAACGCAAGGTGAGAGTGGATACTCTTCTTTTTTTACACAACAGGTAGACTACCATAGAAAGCCCGGTCTTGTCAAGTATTATTTCAAATGTATCACCGGGCTTCCTGTTTTGTCTCTCTTCTTTTCCGTATCAGCTTGCAAATGTACCGAGCACTGTCAGATCCTCTGTTTCATAAGCAATCTCGCCGAGGGTCCGCAGCACATTTCTGTCCGTCAGCTTTCCTTCAAAGCTTACATAGAAGCTGTATTCCCATTTCTTTTTCAGGGACGGACGCGATTCGATCCTGGTCATGTTGATCCCGTTCTTATTTATGATCCCCATGATCTGATAAAGCGAACCGACACGGTGCGGGGCGGTAAAGCACATGATCACCGCATCCGAACTGTTCAGTACCATTTTTTCTTTTGTGATGATCACAAACCGGGTCGCATTGTCCCTGGTCAGATTGATCCGCCTTGCAAGCACCTTCAGATTGTAGAGCTCCGCTGCACGCTCGCTGGCAATGGCGGCCTTGGTCACATCCCGGCTCTCCATTACCTTTTTTGCAGCCAGTGCGGTATTGCTCACAGCCTCTGTGGTAAACTGATGATTCTCGATAAATTCCTTACACTGCATGATTCCCTGATTGTGGGAATAAACCTTGCGGATATCCGACAACATGGAATTCGGAAGTCCGAGAAGTGCATGCTCGATATCCAGCACGATCTCCTCCACGATCCTGACACCCGCCTTCCGGATGATGTCATAGTTTCCGCTGACAAAACCGGCCGAGCTGTTTTCCACCGGAAGCACACCAAACTCCGCCTTTCCGGATGCTACCGCTTCCGCCACATCATCAAAGGTTTTTACATTCATCAGGTCCGCAGCCTCACCGAAATATTTCAGTGCGGCAGCTTCCGCATATGCTCCGGGAACTCCGGCGTAGCAGATCCTGCAATTCTCATCCGGCAGTTCCTCCACAAACCGCACATCGGAAATGTCATATGCCGGAACCACGGGATTCTTCTTTTTCAATTCCTCCAGGAGCTGGCTTACCGTCCGGTTCAGGATCGGATGCACCGCATACGGCGCGATCTCTGCAAGCGGCTCCAGTACAAATTCCCGGTGTTCCATTTCCACATGCGGGATGTACAGATTCTCTTCCCTGATCACTTCATTGTCATACAGCAAAATGTCCAGATCCAGGGTACGCGGTCCCCAGTGTACGATCCGCTTCCGTCCCGCTTCCTGCTCGATGTCATGCAGCACCGAGAGAAGTTCCTCCGGCTTATAAAGCGTTTCCAGTTCTACGGCTCCGTTCAGGAAATCCGGCTGTTCCACCGGTCCGAAGGGTTCCGTCTCTATATAAGCAGATACTTTCTTTACGGAAATGTAGGGATCCTTTCCCAGCTGTTCCACAGCCTGATCCAGATATCCCTTCCTGTCTCCGAGGTTTGACCCGATCCCCAGATAAACCCGGTGCCTTCCTCTCTGGAGCGTTACCGATACGGTTTCAAAGGAAAGCCCGATCGGTGCTTCCGGCTTGTCCACGCGGATCTCCACGGAGCGGACACGGCTGTAGGAAAGAAGGATCTCGGAAGCCACTGCTTCTGCCACGGCTTCG
>CADBOV010000149.1 GCA_902796385.1 uncultured Lachnospiraceae bacterium | reverse complement strand
GAAATTCGCAGGTGCGGTTGCAACCTATACCATCGAAGCGCTGATGCATGACGGTAAAGCACTGCAGTCCGGAACCAGCCACAACTTCGGCGACGGCTTTGCAAAGGCTTACGGCGTTCAGTTTACGGATAAGGATAATACTTTAAAATATGTACACCAGACCAGCTGGGGTGTGACCACCCGTCTGATCGGTGCGGTGATCATGGTACACGGGGATGACAGCGGACTTGTACTTCCGCCGATGATCGCTCCCACACAGGTAATGATCATTCCGATCCAGCAGAAGAAGGAAGGCGTACTTGAGGCTGCAGACCGTCTGCAGGAGAAGCTTTCCGCAGTTGCAAGAGTGAAGACGGACAAGACAGACAAGTCCCCCGGATTCAAGTTTGCAGAGCAGGAAATGCGCGGTATTCCGCTCCGGATCGAGGTTGGTCCGCGTGACCTGGAGAATCAGGAAGCGGTAGTCGTAAGAAGAGACAACGGCGAGAAGCAGACCGTGAAGCTGGATCAGCTGGAGACATTGATCCCCGAACTTCTGGAGAAGATCCAGAAGGAAATGCTGGAAAGAGCACGCGCACACAGAGACGCGCATACCTATACCGTGGAATCCTACGAGCAGTTTAAGGAAACCATCGAGACAAAGCCCGGATTTATCAAGGCAATGTGGTGCGGAGACCGGGCCTGCGAGGATGCCATCAAGGAAGAGACAGGTGCTACGGCACGCTGCATGCCCTTCGAACAGGAGCACATTTCCGATACCTGCGTTTACTGCGGAAAAGCAGCGAAGAAGATGGTATATTTCGGAAGGGCTTATTAAAGAACAGTTCAGAAAATGAGGATGATGCATGAAGATCAAGGTCCCGGGTGAGGTTCAGGGGATGCTGAACGAACTGAATAATGCCGGCTATGAAGCATATGTCGTAGGCGGATGTGTCCGGGATGCACTTTTGGGAAGGAAGCCCCATGACTGGGATATTACCACAAGTGCGGAGCCGCTTCAGGTGAAAAAACTGTTCCGCAGGACCATCGATACCGGGCTGAAGCACGGAACCGTAACGGTGATGATCAAAAACACAGGGTACGAGATCACCACGTACCGTACCGACGGAGATTACAGTGACCACCGCCGGCCGGAGTCCGTTACATTTTCACGGAATCTCAGTGATGACCTGATGCGGAGAGACTTCACGATCAACGCCATGGCATATCATCCGGAGAAAGGCCTCGTGGATCTTTACGGCGGCGTAACGGATATGGAACAGAAAAGGATCCGTGCGGTAGGTGATCCGGATGCGAGATTTGACGAGGATGCGCTTCGGATCATGCGGGCCGTCCGGTTCGCGGGACAGCTCGGGTTCACCATCGAAGAGGAAACCGCAGCGGCCATTCGTAAACATGCGAAGGACCTTTCCTATGTGAGTAAGGAAAGAATCGAGGCGGAGCTGACGAAGCTGATCTGCTCGCCGCACCCGGAAAAGATCGAGGAAATGTACAGCCTGGGCATCACGGCAGAGATCCTTCCGGAATTTGACCGGATGATGGAAACGCCGCAGAACACGCCGTATCACTTTACGGATGTGGGGCATCATACCATCGCGGTCATGCAGAATATCGAACCGACGAAGATACTCCGGTATACGGCACTCCTGCATGATGTGGGGAAACCGCAGTGTAAGACCACCGATGAAAACGGTGTGGATCACTTTAAGCTGCATCCCATCGTTGGCGCGAAGATGGCAGAACCCATCCTGCGCCGGCTGAAAATGGACAATTTCACCATCGAGTCCGTCTGCAGACTGATCTACTGGCATGACTTCGGGATCAATGATGATCTGACCCTGAGCGGAATGCGGAGAGGTCTCAGCCGGATGGGGGCTGAACATTTTGAGGATTATATGAAGATCCGGAATGCGGACATGGAAGGCCAGAGCGATTACCGCAGGGAAGAAAAGGAGCAGACGGTCGAACGGATCCGTGAAATGTATGAAACGGTGATGGCGGAAGGAAATGCGCTTACGGTGAAGGACCTTGCCGTAAAGGGAAAGGATCTTATGGATGCCGGTATTCCGGCAGGCCCCGGAATGGGTGAAGTCCTGAGTTACCTTCTGGAGGAGGTGCTGGAGGATCCCTCGCAGAATGAACGGGAACTGCTGCTTCAGAAAGCAAAAATCTATTATTCGGAGAAATAGACTTCCATTTTCGGAAAAGAAATGGTACAATGCAGAGGTCTGTGTGAAGAAACAGGAACAGACAGAGATGTTTTAGGATAAAATATCAGGAGGCTTTCAGTATGGCTGACTACATGAAAACATACGAACAGTGGGTAAACAGTGATTTCTTTGATGAGGAAACCACAGCCGAATTACGTTCCATCGAAGGAAATGAAGCCGAGATCCGGGAACGTTTTTTCTCAGATCTGGAGTTTGGTACGGCTGGTCTCCGTGGAATCATCGGTGCCGGAACAAATCGTATGAATACATACGTGGTAGCACGTGCAACCCAGGGACTTGCAAACTATATCATTTCCAAACACGGACAGGAACGGGGCGTAGCCATTGCATTTGACTGCCGTCATTTCTCTCCCGAGTTTGCTGATGTAGCCGCATCGGTTCTTGCTGCAAACGGGATTAAGGCATATCGTTTTGAATCTCTCCGGCCGACTCCGGAACTTTCATTTGCAGTACGTTACCTGGGATGTATCGCCGGGATCAACATCACCGCCAGCCACAATCCGCCGGAATATAACGGTTACAAGGTATACTGGGAGGACGGTGCACAGATCACGCCTCCGAACGATATCGGGATCATGCTTGAGGTCCGGAAGCTTTCCATCGAGGACTCCAAAATGATGCCCATCGAAGAGGCAAAGGAAAAGGGACTCTATCAGATCATCGGAAAAGAAGTCGATGATGCATATATCGAAGAATTAAAGAAGCTGGTGATCCATAAGGATACCATTGAGAAATATGCCGAAGACATTACGGTAGTATATTCTCCGCTGCACGGTACGGGAAATATTCCTGCCCGCCGTATCCTGGATGAGCTTGGCTTTAAAAATGTATTTGTTGTTCCGGAACAGGAACTTCCCGACGGGGATTTCCCGACGGTTTCCTATCCGAATCCGGAGGCAAAAGAGGCATTTGCCCTGGCACTTAAGCTGGCAGAAGAGAAGGATGCGGATCTGGTTCTTGCAACGGATCCGGATGCGGATCGTCTGGGCGTTTACGTGAAGGATACCAAGTCCGGCGAGTACAAGTGCCTGACCGGAAATATGTCCGGCGCACTCCTTGCGGAATATGAGATTTCCCAGATCAAGGAAACAAGAGGACTTCCTTCGGACGGACGGCTGATCAAATCCATCGTTACCACAAATATGGCTGCATGTATCGCAGACGCATATGGCGTGAAGATGGAAGAATGTCTGACCGGATTCAAGTTCATCGGTCAG